>JBDTKK010000037.1:0-3765 GCA_039935335.1 Chitinophagaceae bacterium | reverse complement strand
ACCCTATAACTGGCTTTGTAGAAATGAATCATAGCAATAGCCGAAAGAAAAAGCATCACTTCTTTTAAGTAAAGTCCGCGCGGAATCATCAAGATTAATCCGCCTATCATTCCTCCAGCTACCGTACCCAAAATCCTATCGATAGCTTTTTTGAAAGTGGCTATAAAATAGGGTTGTAGCACAATAATGACGGTGAAAGGAAGCCAATATCCGCGCTGTAAATCAAAGATTTTATCGATGGCGATGGCCAATCCGGAAGCCAATGAGGAGCGCAGCACAAAACGGGTTGTGTGCGAATCGAAACTGAACAGAATACGGATGCTGAGCCACCAATGTTTGGGATGCAGTACATAAGCCGTCTTCAAAATGGAATAAGACCTAAAGACATTGCTGTCTTCCACGCGACTAAGCAACTCCAGACTTCTTGATAAAAGCTTGTAGCAACGTCCTGCAAGGTGCCCAATGTTTGTAATCAGCTCGGCAAGATGTTCATCATTTTCTGCCTTAAAACCAGCAAGTACCTCAATCCGTTGTTGGAGCTGCTGTAAGGTTTGCTCCATAAGCAATTCATCTTCTTGGCGGCCGCTTAGTGATACGGTACTCATCTGCATCAAGTTCAGGTTCAGGGAAGTCATTAAGCCTGAAATACGCAATCGTGCATCTTCTGAAAGGGTATGGAGTTGCACATTTTCTAAATCTCCTGCCATTGCTTCCATCGTAGCGGCTATCAAGTTCGCGGCTTTGCGTACTTGCGCCAATTTATACTCATCGGTATGCTCCTTGCCGCTAAGTTGATAGATGGCCTTTTCGTAAAAGGCCATTGAGCTACTAATAGCGTTCATTACTGCTTGTTCTGCCAAAAATATTTTTCGAATCGAACTCCGAATTCCATTGCCATTCCAGCCCGCCGCAATGCTTTGCATCAACGCGGCTACCTTTTGCCAAATAAGCGCAATACTGCGCCGATAGGGCGTTTGCTGGGGAATAAAAACGATTGTCGCCATGCCCAAAATAGCATTCCACACGCCACCAACCGCCACTGAAACCATCCGTTCGTGCAATGCTTCACCTTGTACAGGATAGGCGTTTGCAATGATGAACATTACGTACAGACAAAGCGCCAAGCCACTTCCCCGCTCACCAAGATTTTTGAAAAGTCCGGAGATAAAAGCTACCACTATCATCAACCCAATGCTCCACACCACAGATGCTCCGGAAATACTGCCCACCCAAGTGAACAAAAGGCAAAGTGCTGCGGCAGCAAACAACAATCGAAAGCGTTGCGAAGCATTTCCTTTGAGTGCTATCCAACCAATGCAATCGGCGGTAAGTGCTATCCATTCTGCCTCCTCTAATCTGCCTGTGGCTACCCCCCAAACCACGGGGGCTGTTGTGGCAATAGCCATCCGCAAACCCCATGTCAGCGAGGGTTCCAGGCTTTCCGCATCCAGCAAGAGCCCCAGACGCCCCTGCTTTTTTGCGGGTTCGATATTTTGAGTTTTCGTGCTCAAAATCTATTTCCCTTTTGCTACCAAAGCTTTGATTTCTGTTGCGGTTATGGGTCTTCCTAAAAAGTCCTTCTGTCTCTTTTTGTGGTTGATAATCATCGTTGCAGGTAGGGATCCTGTCCATCGATTGTCTATTTTGGGGATAAACTTATCAGCGTTCGTTTCATTGAACCACACCACCTCGGGACTGATTTTTTTCTTCTCGACATACTTCTCCAGCTTGTCGGGGTAGGTTTCTGAAAAGTCTAAAGAAACGAGCAGAACTTTTACCTTCTTGCCTTTAAAATATTGTTCCAGCTCGTCAAATTGGGGTAGTTCTTTGACGCAGGGTCCACACCAACTTGCCCAAAAATTGATAACAAAAGTGGTATCTGATTGGGCAGTACGCGCCATCAGTTTTTCCGCCGAATAGGAAGGGATGTTTTGGGCGGAAACGTTTTGAGAGAAAAGAGTAAGCAGAGCAGCGAGGGAGAACCAAAATTTCATGCTGCAAATTACTTGGGGAATTGGGAAGGGGGATCTGCGTCTTTGAACTGGGTATTTCTTTGCGTTGATTACAATGAGTTTTCGAGAAAAACATTGATGGTGCGAATTTCGAAAATTATATGGCTTGAGACAATCTTTATTTCATCTTTATTTTTAGAAAACAGAAATTCGGTTATAAAAACTATATTTAATCCAAGAATAGATAGATTTTGATAGGAAACTAATGTTTTACTTTTGGAATAAGATTCATGATTGTTTTTGCTAATTCAGACTTACTTAAAACTATTATTTCTGAATTTCGAAATATTGGTTTTGATAGTTCTTCTAAGGTTTTCAAATACACATTGTCTTCAACAATAAAATAAAACTTGGAAAAATATGGCGGGAGCAATTCCTTTACGTTCTTCAATCTACACAATCCCTCTAAAATACTATCACCTGAAATTTTAAAGACAGCAGGCATTATTTTCTCGCCATCAAACCAAACACAATCTAAATACTGCGCTTCAATTATTGCATCTTCATACGCTGCCCAAAGTTTTTCGGACACCAGAGGATAGTTCGAACCTGATTTATTCAGTAGCGGATACCAGCTTCTAAATCCATAGGTAGTCGCTTGCGATTTCAGTAATTGAATCATGTTTATTGTATTAAATTCCTTCGAACCATTTTTCATCAATAGATATTTTTTCTATAAATTCTACGTTTACGCCCAGGTTTAATTCCTTGAATTTTTCTATCAATTTTTCTCCGTCAATCAAATCAATCGCTGGTGCGCCATCTCTAGTTGCCTCTTTAATTGCGTCCCGTGTAAAATATCCAGTCGTAATAAATAGCCCTTTGTCAGTTCGCCCTATCATAGCACCTCTGAAATCCCTAATTTCTCCCGCGGAAACAGCTCCCTGATACTTTTTGCATTGAAAAACAATATGAAAGCTTAGGATGCCATTAATCTTTGCTATTCCTTTTCCATCAATGCCGCCATCGCCAGTTCTGCCTGTGACCTCTACTTGTGAAAATCCTTTTTCTCTTAAAAATCTTTGAATCAGTCTTTCAAATCCGGCGGGAGTGACTTTTTCAATCAATACTTTTTGAAGTTTTACTTTCCAACTTTCTTCAATTTCTTCCTTTTGGTCTTTTGATAAGTGATTTGTTGGTAGTTCAATTTCAACAACAGAAGTATTGTTGTTATCAACCAATGCCCAAACCCCTCTTTTAGAACTAGCAATATACCCGTTGGCTCGTAACATCGTTCTTGCCCAAGCGAGTTGATATTCAAGTTCGGATTGCCCCCCCTCCTTTCCCTTGATGTGCGGAATAGAAGCTAAATTCTCTGGAACTTTCAGAATAAGAATTACTTTTTCGTTTATTTCTTCAATCGAGCCAGAGCCTCCAAGCTCAACTAAAGCTTGTAAAACTGGATTTAGAAGTTGTTCTCTAGTTGGTATTTTCTTCATCAGGATATTTATATAATTGCTATAGCATTTTCAAACAAAAAGAAATCTGGCTTATTTCGGCAAATCAATTCTACATAAGTACCAGAAAGCTTTCCATTTTCACCAGTATGTCCTTTATTTTTTCCCGCAACAGAAAAATCTGGGCAGGGTGGACCACCAATGAAGCCAATAATTTCGTGTGTTTTTCTTGCCTCCTTTAAATCACCCTCAAGCCAAATTGAATTCAGATTGGTAAGATTGTCTGTTATATCTGCTACTTGAATCCCAAAACGTGGAGATTCAATTTTCAACGACTTTCTTGCTTCAACATAAAT
>JBDTKK010000036.1:0-16459 GCA_039935335.1 Chitinophagaceae bacterium | reverse complement strand
ACATCATTCATGCCCGCGATACAGGTGGTTGTACGAAGGATTCGACCTTCGTCATTCTTCCACCAGCGGATATTTATGCGACTGTGGGATTGAGCAAGCCTCCGTGTAATCACTTTGCCAACGGCTCCATTTCTTTAACCGCTTACAATAGTGTAGCACCTTATACTTATGCAATCGGCGCGGGTTCTTTCAGTGCATCCAATACCTTCAGCGGACTCTTTTCGGGGCCTTATACCATTCATATCAAAAATGCTTTGGGATGCGTCAAAGACACCATTGTTGTGCTACCCGATTCGGTGAAGATTACCGCTTCTGTACCCTTCGTTAATATTCTTTGTTTTGGTGGAACCAACGGTTCTATCGGCGTGAATGCCAGCGGTGCCTATCCTCCCTATTCCTATGCCCTCGATGCCGGAACTTTTGGCCCAAGCAATTCCTTTGGAAGCCTTGCTGCGGGTACTTATGTGGTGCATGTGAAGGATACTGCTCAATGCTATTTTGACACCTCAATTACCATCACTGAACCGCCGATTTTGACGGCAGCGGCAACGGTTACGGCCAATGTGACTTGCAATGGCGGTGCCGATGGCGCGGTGACCGTGACAGCCGGCGGTGGCACACCTCCTTACACTTACAACATCAACCTCACGCCGTATTTTTCTACCAACGCTTTTACCAGCCTTCCCGCAGGCACTTTCACTTTGGGTATTAAGGATAATAATGGCTGTGTGAAGACCACAACAGCAACTGTTATTCAACCGCCACCAATCATTATTGCCTTCACTTTCGTAAGCCCAGTTTGCTCTTATAGCGCCAATGGTTCAATCACACTTAGTGCCACAGGAGGCACGCCAGGATACACTTTCGCAGTAGATGCTTCCGCTTATTCCGCCAATCCAACTTTTACAGGATTGCTCGGAGGGGCGCATGCGTTGCACATTAAGGACACTGTGGGTTGTATCAAAGACAGTAGCATCATACTCCTAGCGCCAGCGAAAATCAAACCACAAGTTGCGCTGCGCAATAGCACATGCAATACCCTTGGAGATGGCACGGTAACGATGAGCGCAACTGGCGGCACTCCCGGCTATACTTATGCCTTAAATGCGGGTAGTTTTTCGGCCAATGGATTCTTTGGCGGATTGGCTGCTGGCACTTATACTTTTCATGTAAAAGATACGGTGGGTTGCACTGGAGATACGACCATTACGATAGTCGATTCTCTGAAGCTTCATGCAAATGTCGTGTTGGCCAATGTGGTCTGTTTTAATGATGCCAACGGCTCTATTACCATTGCAGGTATAGGCGGTCAATCGCCCTACCAGTACGCCATTGGAGCGGGCACTTTCGGAGCTTCAGGGCTTTTTTCGCCTTTGGCAAATGCTACTTATATAGTCCATGTAAAGGATTCAAATGGATGTCTGTTGGATACCTCTTTGATTATCACCCAGCCTAATCTTTTAGTGCCAAAAGCAACAGTGGTTAATGCTTCCTGCAATGGACTTTCGGACGGTCGAGTAACGATTTCTGCGGTTGGTGGCACTACTCCTTATTCTTATGCAATAGGTGCTGGAACTTTTGTTGGAAGTGGCTTGTTTATCGGCCTTGGTGCGGGTACTGATACGTTTTATGTAAAGGACAATCACGGTTGTATTTCGGACACGATTATCACCATCACACAACCAACACAGATTAGCGTTTCTGTAGCCGTTACCAATGTAGTTTGTAATGCTGGAAACAGCGGTACAGCAACAGTTACAGCCACTGGCGGCACTCCTGGCTATACTTATTCTATAGATACCGGAACGTATGGATCTTCCAATTTATTCACCACGCTTCTTGCAGGTGCTCATACTATTTCTACAAAGGATGCTCACGGTTGCATTAAAGACACCATCATCAATATTGCTGAACCCACGAAACTTTTGCTCGGATATTCCTTTGTAATGCCTCTTTGCAATGGCGACTACAATGGCAGCATTACCATGAGTGCGAGCGGCGGAACATCACCGTATTTGTATGCGTTGAACAGCGGAAGCTTTAGCGGTACAACTTTCTACAATGGCCTAAATGCAACCACTTATTTCTTACGCCTAAAAGATGCACATGGCTGTAAAGTGGATAGTACAATAGCCCTCCCAGAGCCTACTCCATTGGCATTTTCTATTACCTTAAAAAATGTAGCTTGTAATGGTGATAGCAGCGGAACCGCTTCCATAGCGGCTTCTGGAGGAACACCTCCTTACCAATATGCTCTTGATGGCGGTATCTTTTCTTCGATAAATAATTTCGCCAACGTCCCTGCTGGCCTGCATATCCTGCATCTGAAAGACACCAATAATTGTACGAAAGACACGCAGGTTGTAATTAGTCAACCTACCAAACTTCGCATTAGTTATACCTCCACTCAGCCTTTGTGTAATGGCGATTCGAATGCTACAATTACGATTGTGGGAATTGGTGGCACAACGCCTTATCGCTATGCATTGAATGGTGGCGCTTTTGGCAGCAATCCTAATTTTTCTGGACTACCAACTGGCCTCTATGTACTTCATCTAATTGACACCAATTCTTGTACAAGAGATAGCGTGATAACAATTGCGCAGCCAGTGAAATTGAGCGTCACGGCAAATGCTACAAATGTGTTGTGCCATGGAGGAAGTTCAGGTACTGTGACCATCACGGCGGCAGGTGGTATTAACCCCTATTCCTACGCTGCAGATGCGGGCGGATTTGGCCCTAGCAATGTGCTTACGGGTCTCAATGCAGGCACGCATATTATTCATACCAAAGACCAAAATGGCTGTACGAAAGACACCAGCATTACCCTAACTGAACCGACCAAATTATTGATTGGCTACACACTTGTTTCTCCGCTTTGTAATGGAGATTTCAATGGCTCAATTACCATCACGGCAACAGGTGGCACTCCGGGTTATAAGTATGCTTTGAATGCCAGTGCTTATGGCTTTACAGGACTTTATTCGGGATTGGGCAAAGGCATTTATGCATTGCACATCAAAGACTCCAACAACTGTCACGTAGATAGCAACGTTCTCCTCACAGAGCCAACACCATTGGCATTTACTGTCTCTTTAAAGAATGTAGCTTGTAATGGTGATAGTAGCGGCACCGCTTCCATAGCGGCTTCTGGAGGAACACCTCCATATAAATACGCCCTTGACGGCGGCACTTTTTCTTCGATAAATAGTTTTGCTAACATCCCTGCCGGCCTGCATATCCTGCATCTTCAAGACACCAATAATTGCACGAAAGACACACAGGTAGTCATCAGCCAACCAAGCAAACTCCGCATCAGCTATACCTCCACACAGCCTTTGTGTAATGGCGATTCGAATGCCACAATTACGATTGTGGGAATTGGGGGCACAACGCCTTATCGCTATGCTTTGAATGGCGGAGCTTTTGGCAGCAATCCAAATTATTCTGGACTGCCAACAGGCACTTATGTGCTGCACCTGATTGACACCAATTCTTGTACAAGAGATAGCGTGATAACAATTGCGCAGCCGGTGAAATTGAGCGTCACGGCAAGTGCTACGAATGTGTTGTGCCATGGAGGAAGTTCAGGCACTGTGACCGTCACGGCGGCAGGTGGCATTAACCCTTATTCCTACGCCGCGGATGCAGGAGGATTTGGCCCTAGCAATGTGCTTACAGGCCTCAATGCAGGCACGCACATCATTCATGCAAAAGACCAGAATGGCTGCACCAAAGACACAAGCATTACCATTACAGAACCTACCAAATTACTGATTGGCTACACCTTGGTTTCTCCACTTTGTAATGGGGATGCTAATGGCTCAATTACCATTACCGCAACGGGCGGCACTCCAGGTTATAAATATGCTTTGAATGCAAGTGCTTTTGGCTTCACTACGGTGTATTCAAGTCTGATAGCGGGTAACTACGCTATACACATCAAGGACACGAATAATTGCAGAGTGGATAGCAATATTATTCTTACAGAACCTTCGCCACTGGCGGTTTCCTTGAATGTTGCGAATGTGCTTTGCAATGGCGACACTTCTGCTTCTGTTGGCGTTGTGGGCAGCGGCGGTACTCCCGGTTATTTGTATGCTTTAGATGCGGGAGCTTTTGGCTCGACAACGCTTTACACAGGACTTGCCGCAGGGCCGCACAGCATTCATCTTAAGGATACCAATGGCTGCGTGAAGGACACCAATTTCGTCATTTCTCAACCAGCAAAATTGAGGTTGCAATACAGCTTTGTAAACCCACTTTGCCATGGCGATCTGAATGGTTCCATCACCATTGTTGGCATTGGCGGAACACTTCCTTATCAGTTTGCGATAGACGCGGGACCACTCGTTTCTAGCGGCGTGTTTAATGGCTTGGGAAGCGGCAATCATACCCTTCATTTGAAGGATGCTCATGGTTGTACCCGCGATAGTCTTATCAACTTGAGCGAACCACCGGCATTGGCCTTGACCGTTGCTGTTACCAATGTGCTTTGTAAAGGAGGCAACTCCGGCACGGCTACAGTGACTGCGAGCGGTGGCATTCCCGCTTATGCTTATGCTATTGATGCAGGAGCTTATTCAGGTTCCAATCTCTTTACCACCTTGCTGGCCGGAGCCCATACTATTCACCTAAAAGACGTGAATAATTGTGTCAAAGACACGACCATTACCATCACCGAACCTGATTCTTTGAAGATGAATTTGACCGTAGTAAATCCAGGTTGTAATGGTGCGGCAACAGGCTCTATCACGGTTGCAGGAGTAGGCGGAACGAGTCCTTATTCTTATTCACTAAATGCCAGTCCTTATACAGGAACAACAGTTTATTCGAGCCTCAGTTTTGGCGGCTATGTTATCCATATTAAAGACGCGAATGGTTGTAAAAGAGACAGCAATGTCAACCTAGTGCAACCGGCACCATTGACATTCACTCTAGTGGTGCGCAATGTGCTTTGCTTCGGTGATACTACAGGACGTGTAACCGTGACTGCAACTGGCGGAACAACTCCTTATACCTACGCTGCCAACTCTTTACCGTTTGATACTTTCAAAGTCTTGACTGGCTTTCCTTCAGGTGTGGATACCATACATTTAAAAGATGCGAATGGCTGCACAAAAGACTCCATCATCACCGTTACCCAACCCACAAAACTGACGCTGACTTATGTGGCTGTTAGTCCGTTGTGCCACGGCGATGCAAATGGCTCTCTCACCCTTACCGGCCACGGCGGAAGCATTCCTTATCAATACGCCTTGAATGGTGCAGGATACGCATCCAGCGGGGCTTTCAACAATATTATTGCGGGGAATTATGCACTTCATTTAAGGGATACGAACGGCTGTTTGGTGGATTCAAATATCATCCTAACCGAACCACAGGCATTGAGCTTTGCGCTGAACATCACCAACGTGTTGTGCCATGGCGATACTACCGGAAGCGTCACTGTTGTTGCAATAGGGGGAACTCCTCCATTCCAGTATGCGAAAGATGCGGGAGTCTTTGGGGTGGGCAGTACACTCACAGGTTTTGGGGTTGGCGTTCATACCATTCATCTGAAAGATGCGAATGGTTGCACGAAAGATTCAACCATTACGATCACCGAACCTGACAGTCTGAAAATGACCTTTAGCGCGACGATGCCGCTTTGCAATGCAGGTTCGGATGGTACAGCAACGATTACTGGAATTGGGGGAACGACACCATACACTTATGCCGTAGATGGCAGTGTCTTTCAAGCAGGCGCTACACTGAATGGCCTATATGCCGGCGTGCATATTCTGCACATCAGCGATGCTCATGGGTGTACCAAAGACAGCACATTTACCTTAAATGAACCAACGCCTATTTCAGTTTCTGCAGCAGTGAAACGTGCACGTTGTACACCTTTGGTGAATGGCTATGTTTGGCTCTTCCCAACTGGCGGCACACCGGGATATACTTATGCATACGCAGGCAATCCTTACCAACTTTCCAATCAATTCAACAATCTGGCATCGGGCATTTATACCTTCCATGTAAAGGATTCGAATGGCTGTGTGAAGGATACTGTGATTGCTGTGTTTGATTCCGTTTTTGTTCATGCTACATACACCCAAACCAATGTATCCTGCTATGGTGGCGCAGATGGTACGGTTACGATTGTTCCTTCGGGCGGGGACTTGCCTTATACCTATGCGGTGAATGCCAATCCTTACGCAACTACAAATCCAATGACGGGTCTTGCGGCTGCGGCTTATACGCTTCACGTGAAAGACGCGAATGGTTGCATTTTGGATACGCCATTGAACATTACCCAACCGCAACCCATTGTGCCCATCTTGCAGTTTAATCAACCGCTTTGTAATGGAGGGAATGATGGTTCTATCATTGTGGGTGTAAATGGTGGTACGCCTAATTATACCTTCGCGATGGGAACTGGAGGCTATAGCACGTCCAATACTTTCACCAACTTAAAGGCAGGTACTTATACCTTCCACATCAAGGACTCGAAAGGTTGTCAAAAGGACACGACTGTAACGCTTACCGAACCTACACGCATTGTGATAGATTCTGTGATTGTGACGCAGGTGAAATGCCATGGTGACAACTCTGGAACAGCTACTCTTTATGCTCATGATGGCACACCGCCATACACGTATGCCAAAGATAGCGACCCATATTCTGGCAGTAATTTGGTAACAGGATTCAACGCAGGCACGCACGTGGTGCATGTGAAAGATGCCAACGGTTGCATCCGCGATTCGAGCATTCTACTAACAGAACCTGCAGCGTTGAGCTTCACTGTTCCTGGAATTAACCAACCGACTTGCGAAGGCTTTAAAGATGGTAGTATCACTATTGCTGCACGTGGTGGTGTATCGCCTTATACCTACCAAATGCCGCCAAACCCTTACAAGAATGTGAGCTTTTATACAGGGTTATCTGAAGGTAGTTATACCGTTCGGGTTATGGACAGCAACAATTGTGTTTATGATACGATTATCACGCTTATAGGCAATCCGCATTTAGTCATTGAATCTGTGGATGTGCAATCACCTTCCTGCTTTGGACTCAAGAATGGCGTGGTGACTTTGACTGTAAGCGGTGGTGTTCCACCATTGAGTTATCATGGTTCGGGCATTGGCTTGACAAACAATACCGGCATTTTTGATACCCTGAAAAAAGGCGTTTACACGTTCACGGTAACGGATTCGAAGGGTTGCAAAAAGGATACCTTGCTTACAATAACCGAGCCTCCGTTACTGTCCATTGGCTCGACGGCGACGCCGAATGATTGTGAAGGTCCTGATAATGGCGGCAAAGTGACTACAGTAACAAGTGGAGGAACAGAACCTTATTCTTACTTCTGGAGCGACACTGAAGTGACCAGCGATATAGCAGGGGTAACGAATGGTGCTTATTGGGTGACCGTGACAGATGCTCACAATTGCAAGGATTCATCCTTATCGGTTGTAGGCTATGATAATTGCTGCAAGCCCTACATTCCAGATGCTTTCACGCCAAATGGTGATGGCAAAAACGACGTGTTTAGAGTACGATGGAAGGGAGATATCAGTAAGATGGTCTTCTCGATATACAACCGTTATGGCACACGTGTGTTTGTTTCTTACCAACCGGATTTTTCTTGGAATGGGAAGTATGAAGGGAAGCTTTGCGACATGGGCGTTTACTTCTATACCGTCAAATTTATTTGTGGAAGTAAGGGTGATAATGAGGTCTCGTTCAAGGGCGATGTAACCTTAATCCGATAGTCGAAAATCAATTTTAAAAGAACTAAAAAATCCGAAGCGAATACACTGAATATTTTAGCCTTAAATTCGCGGCCTTTCTAAAAAGATTATGCAATACAAAGAAATCGTGTCCGTGACAGGCCTTGGTGGCCTTTTTCACCTTCTTTCTACCAAGAGTGATGGCGCAATTGTGCGCAGTCTTGCCGACAATGCAACGAAGTTCATTCCGAGCCGACTGCACAACGTGACGCCGCTGGAGAGCATTGAGATTTATACAACTAATGCGAACGTACGCCTCCATGAAGTATTGCAGCAGATGAAGGACAGTGATAAAGCGTTGCCTTCGGCTAAAGCTGATGCTGCGGAGATTCGTGCTTACTTCTTTGAAGTGTATCCGGACATGGACAAAGACCGCGTCTATACCAGCGACATGAAGAAGATGCTGAAGTGGTATGAAATCTTGAAAGCTGCCGATTTGCTGGACTTTTCGGGGATGACTGTAGCGGAAGCTACACAAGCAGAAGAGGCAGCGGACGCTGCCTCCCCAACCGCCGCTGCCGAAGTCTCCGAACATAAAAAGGCTGGCGACAAAAAAGTTCCGCTTGTAGAAACAGGCGAAGAAAAGCCAGCAAAAAAAGCTTCTAAAAAAGCCGCTAAAACTGCTGACGCTTCTGAAGAAAAGCCCGCAAAAAAGACTGCTTCTAAAAAGAAAACTGAAGAAGCAGCCGCCGAAGCTACCCCAGAAAAGAAGGTCGCAAAGCCTAAAAAGAAGGCAGAATAAATGCTTGGCTATTTAGCGCTCGGCGACTCCTACACTATTGGCGAAAGTGTACCAACTTTGGCGAATTTTCCGCATCAATTGGTTAGCATTTTGCAGGAAAAGGATGGTCAGATAACTCCCCCGCGCATCATTGCAACGACTGGCTGGACAACCGATGAACTTGCAGCAGCTATCCGCGAAGCGAAGATTCAAGATAGTTTCTCGCTTGTCACGCTCTTGATTGGCGTAAACAACCAATATCGTGGAAGGAGCTTAGAGAATTACAAGGAAGAGTTCGCGAGTTTACTGAATCATGCCATTGTTTTTGCTAACGGACATGCACGCCATGTGGTGGTGCTTTCTATTCCAGATTGGGGTGTAACGCCTTTTGCTGAAGGCCGCGACCGGAGCGCGATTGCGCAGGAAATAGATGCTTACAATGCCGCTGCGAAGGAGATAAGCTTGGCTCATACCTGCGCTTGGCTAGACATTACCGATAGTACTAAAGAAAATGGACAAAAAGCAGAATTTCTAGCGAAAGACGGCTTGCATCCCTCGGGAAAAGAATATGCAATTTGGGCAGAGCGATTAGCAGCGATTGTAGAGAAAATTCTAAAGTAGTATTCTCTTGAAACCCGCGTCAGCGAAGACTTTCAAACAATTTGTCCAGTTTTTCCTTCCGAACTATTTTCTGACGTTGCTCGCCACTGGCTATTAAGCGCTGACCCACTTTAGCCTCAAAAGTTGTAATGACCTCGTTCCTTTCAACAGCCACTAATGTTGCGATAAAAATGACTTCTTGTCCCAGCAGGGCCGGTGCGTGATGCACTACCGAAATTGCTGTACCTATTCCTTCTTCCCCTTCTTCTTTCATCTCCAAAACAAACAATCTGCCACTCCATTCGGCATCCCGCGCCAGCGCGAAGGTGGAATAGACGGCATGGACTTCACCACTTTCAAAACGCGCGGCATCGGCGGGACTGACGATGTGGTGGAAGGTTTTGGTGGCTCCGCAGGAGAATTCAAAATGCAAAATTAAAAATTAGAAAGTGTGGGGACGAAGGTACTAAGGAGTAGTTAGTAGATAGTAGATAGACCGGAGCGGAATCAGGTATCCAGTATCCAGTATCCAGTATCAAGTATCCCGCTTGCTCTCGGCTTAGCCGAAAAGTATATCAAAATGCTTCAAACTTTTGACTTTTACTTTTTGACTTTTACTTTAATCCAATGGCATGGTTTTCAATGTCCCTCCTCAACCAACACTATTTTATGAAAAAGAATGTTTTGCTGCTGATGGTAGCCGCGCTGATAACAACTACACTTTTCTATTCCTGCAAGAAGGATGATAATAACGCAACTCAATCGAGGAAAGACCTAATTATCGGCACTTGGAATGTGAATGCTTACGGCGTGGACGATAATATGGATGGCACGCTTGAGGTTTCGGAATATGACACTATTCCTCCCGGAGTAGCACTTATCCAAACGTACAGAGCTGACGGAACAGGTGTTTTTACCACGCAATCACCAGGTACAAGTCCGAAATCTACGAACATCACTTACAGCCTTATCAACGGCGACCAAACACTGCATATTGTGACGGAAGATAATCAAGTGACCGATGCAACTATTACAGAAATGACTGAACACAGGCTTCAAGGTTATGATGTGACTTCGAACCCGAGAATTGTATTCTTACTGACGAAATAAACAGCTTTGATATTGAAAATATAAAAGCAAACCAATCGAAATACTATCCTTCCGTTATCGGCTTATCTTTTGTGGAAATTACCCGTCCATTTTTCCCATCTAGGATTATTTCTTCCAAAAGTTGAGGTTCTTTTTTCCATGTAACAACCCAAACTGGCTGACCAGCTTGTTCTTTCTTTTCAATAGTGGTATGAAAACCGCTAAGCGGAGGTATTGCACCGAGCGTGAGAGAAATATTGTGCTTTTCAAGAAACTTGTATAAATCTTCGAAGTCGAAACGATATCCGGTATCATTATCTTCTGTTTTAGTCAATTGGCCGCTTTCGTTGAAATAATACCATTTGCCAATAGGGAAACTGCCGGAATTGAAGATGACACCTTTATCGCGAAGCTGACCGCCGGGGGCGTAATTTTTAATGACTTTGAAATAAGAATCCGCATTGGAGATGCGTGCGATAAAGCCTGTGCTCTGCTTTTGTTCTTCGATATAAGTTTTGCCCTCCGTGCTAACGGTCAGTTTACGGCTCAAAGAATCCACTTTGCCGGGAGATAGCCGCTCAAATTCGGGAGTAACTGTAGGAATGTTCATCGATGATTTATTCTTTGGGAGATTATGATGCTGGCAGGCAACAAAAAGTAATAGAGTAATACTTAAAAAAAGGCTTGATGCCAAATATTTCATGCTATTCGGCTTGAGTTAGAGGATGTGCATTGGCTATTTTCCATTGCCAGTGATAAAGGCTGATTCTTGCATTGTCAAAGTACTTAGTAGCAGCATCGATATGCCTGTGATGGGTGTAATCCATAATATTTTCAGTGGTGCTGTATTTGTATGTAAATGTCCCCGTACCTGTAAAGGTATGCGGCAAGCCCAATGAATGCAGCCATTCATGCACGCTGGTACTTTTTAGGGCTCCAGCGTATAATACTACATTATGCCCTAAGGAATAACCATTTAAAGTGCTGTTGTTTTCCGCAAAATAAAAGGCTACTAAATAATCTTTGTATTTGGTTTTATCCTTTTCATCTTTCAACAAAGTTGCCAGACAATACTCGGAGAGGTATGTTTTATTGACTTTCCCTTTATCGGCAATGTTAGTCCCGCTCACAAAATTGTCGGTAAAGTCTTTAACGAGCTTTGCGTCCGTAAAATCTAAGTCTATTTTTGAAATTACAGGTTCAATCAACGCTTGCCGGAGCATAGTATTAATAAAGGGAACATTAGAGGCGGCATCGCCAGTTCTTTCGCCATCTTTTGTAACTGCCGGCGTGGTAACGGATACAAGTAATGTCTTTACTTTCTTGCGATGTTTTTTAGAATTGGCAACAAGAATCAATCGACCAGCTACTACTTCTTGTGTAATGCCTTTTTCATTTCTAAAGGTGGAGATTACTTCGACAGTGCAGTCTTTTTCCAACTCTTTCAATACGGTCACTTTCAGCTCCGATTTACCGGTTGCTTTGGGGAGTTCTTCCAGCGAAAGTTTTACAAGAGTATCGTCAAATTTAAAGCTCAGCTTTTCAGGTGGAAGTTTCACATTTACAAATGCTTGTAGGGCTATTTCTTGTGGGCAGGGAAATTCAGCATCATTTACATAGATACTTAGGTAGGAAGCAAAATTCTTAACCGGAACGCCTTTATCTCCTTTAAAATAAGGAACTATTTCCTCCTTATATTCATTCTTTAGCTTATCATAAAGTGCAGCATCCTTATAAAAAGGACTATTAAATTTATTCCCATCAGGCTCAATCTTCAACTTTCCATCCTTGCCTTTTATTTTCTGATAACCAATGACATCTTCAAATTTAAGTGTAGCATTGATAGAATTGCCTTCAATAATAATTGGAAAATCACCTACTCGCATCCAGTCAAACCCATATTCTCCATTCCATTTTGCACTGGGCCGGAAACTCACTTCGCATTCTGCAGGAATATACGCTTTTATGGCTGGTGGTACTACTACGACATTATGTGTGTTGTTAGAGTCAAAAGCAAGCGACGTTTCTTCAGGAATGTACAAAATGCCTGGATCATCTTTATCTGTGAATTGATAATTCTTACCATCCTTAGTTTTTGTTCTACAGCCGACCACATCCCGCAAAAACTTATTGATTTCATCTGGCACATCGGTATCCCAGTTGAATCTAGAAAGTTCTTGCCAAGTCATGCCATTAGCCTTGGCAATAGAGTCTATGCTATCCCCTTCTTTTACCTTATAGGATTTTGCTTTTACGACACTGGGCATATGCTTATTGTATAAAAACTGTGTTATTGACTATTTTACCTTTCCAATCCAACTTTACCTTGCAGCTACCCGGGTCAATATTGGTAATGCTGATTAGCCCTTTGTCGTCAGAAGTCACTTCCTCAATACTATCGTCCGGTAAAGTTACTTTCATGCTAACACCTGACATAGGTTTGCCTTTATCGTCCTTTACGCTAAATTTTATCCAGTGCTTTTGGGGCTTCTGTGGCTCTGGAGAGATGGCCTTTATTACCTTAAGAAGGCAAGCTTTAATGATATTGGGCATGGGAGTTCAAATTATGGGTAGCTCAAGTTTTAATCGATCCATTTTCTTATACTCGGTAATGTTTCTGGTTCTAAGAATTTCGTTGGCTAATTCAAATTCGGGGAGTTTTTCAAAATCTCTTCCATACTTCACCCAATAGGAAAGATAAGTCTTCACCGGACCGCCACTTTGCATCTTGTACTTCGATGCCGCGTCTATTCCTGCTGAAATAAATGCCTTGCAATCGGCCTCTGTCCTTCCATCTGCCCATTCCGGGTTTTGTTTAGAAAAATGAAAGACCATTCGATTAATGAATGATTCATTGAACAGTTCGCCTATATGCTTAAGCTGTGCATTAGAAATCTCCATTTAGACGCTTGGTTTAACAGGTTTCGCAAAAGGGTGTACCGTCTTCGGCAGCATCTTTTAGGGTAGCTACTTGCGCCATCGTTTGCTTTACCTCCGGTGGCATACTCTGCATCACTTCCAACATCACATTTACGGGCATTACAGAACCACCACCACCACCTCCTCCAGAAGCTTCGCCAATCAACACGGTCATACAGCCAAGAACAATTGTTCCGCCATGCGCACAAGAATCACCCATGCGTGCCGCCGGTTTTCCTCCAATCATCACACCGGTAGAACCTAAAATAATGGTATCGGGTGGGCCAACGCAGACACACATATCACCCATTACGGCGGCAGGCATCTTACCAATTAAAACTGTCGGGCATCCCGGCCCTGTTACAGGCCCACCGACGTGCGGAATGGGCGGCACTCCTGGCGTGACCATTGGACAAACATGCATATCCCCAATTCTTGCTGCTGGCTTTCCCATAATGAGTCCGGTAGTTTAAGTGATGGCCATAAAGTGAGCCTAAAGTTAGAAACTTTTATTTAAATTAAACAAGGGTTAAAACCAAACAAAATCCCTTGAAATAATACTCAATCATTTAGCTCTTTTTTTGCCTCAATGGCTGGCCTATTTGACTACGCTTTCTACAAGAAAAATATCGAATCTACAGCCTCAATGAAGCCCGAAAACCTCTCGCCGCATAGTACGATTCGGCACCATTGTGATACACAAAAACGGTATCGTAGCGGCAATCGCAGAAAAGTGCTCCGCCCAGCTTGCGGATAGTATCGGGCGTTTTAATCCAGCTCGAAGTTTTGGTGTCAACATTCCCGAGTTGCTGTAGCCGTCGATATTGTTCTTCGTCCAAGAGTTCAATGCCCATTTCTGAAGCCATTTCTTCTGCGCTTCCTACCGGCTTATTGGCTTTGCGGGAATCTAATGCAACCCTGTCGTAGCACAGGCTTCGGCGACCGGCAGGGCTTTCAATCACGCAATCGAAGAAGAGGTAATCGCCGCATTTTTTATCGAACCCGACAAGTGCTGGCTCGCCGCCCGTTCGTTCCATTGCTGCAAGCGACCAAAGTTTTTCGGGCTTTGCGTTTAGCCTTTTGACGACTTCATTAAAATCGATGCTTTTTGCTAGTGCTTCATTTTTCTGAAATCTCGCTTCCAATTTTGCGATTAATTCGGCTGATTCTTCCGTAGAAAGTTTCATCCTTAATCCATTCCCAGACTTGGTGTAATTCTAAATTTCGGCTTCACTTCTGGTTCTTTGTTTTCAGAAATATCAACCGCAGAATCCACTACAGACTGGGTCTCGGGCATCACAATTTCTTCGGCTACAATTGGCTCTTCTACTTCACCAGAAAGCTTGGCAACTTTCTTTTTTAAAGAACTGATGGCATCCACCAATCTGCCTTTCAAAACCGCATCATGGCCTTTGCCTACGAGCCTTTGCAGGTCTGGAAATTCTTCGTGGGTGTGTAATAATGCCTCTCGATAATCTTCTCCGGAGGAAACAAAATCAGCGACCATTGCCTTGTATTCGGCAAAGATTTGCGTCAATTGCTCCATGCTATGTTTCGGCTGTTTGATGCGCTGCCAGAGGCTCTGCACCATTTCTGTCTTGTTCATGATGGGAAGTGTTTAAGTGGTTACAACAAATATAGGGGAGAATTGGGAGGGTTTCTTGATTTCATAAATTCACCACTAAGACACTAAGTCCACTAAGAGTCACTAAGGAATTACCTGATTTTCCCAAACACCTCTTTTCCCCTACTGCATCGACCTTAATATCCGATAACTCTGCAACGGGTTTATAACCTCCTTATACTTCTGCCCAGTCAAATAATTAACCTCAAGATAGTACTTTGCTGAACCTCCGCTGATGAAATAATGTGTACCGTATTTCTGCACACTACCCATGATTTGGCTATAAGGTTCAGGCACATTGAACGCTCGGAAGCCATTGATGGTTTTAGCACTTTCGTTTAATTGAAATTCCAAAATACGTGTGCTTTCGCGCACCCCCGCAAGGCCATTGTCAAATATCATTAAAGTTTGGCCATTATCAGTAAGCGAAGCGTAGTGCTGACGGAGGGATTGTTGGTAATCGGATACTGGGAAATCACTGTTACTCCCACCCAAACGCCACATAATTGCGCCTGTAGTGTGGTTGATTTTGAATACTTGGTCTAGATTGCGACAGGAAATAATGAGGTTATTGTCGGACGGATCAAGAATCATGGAATTGAGGTGCATATAATCATGAGGCGTATTCACATCAGAGAAATTATTACTTTCTACGCTTGTAGTATAAAATTCAGGGAAATCAGTGGCCTCCCATTGCCAAACCACTTGGTCGTTCAGCACTTCCTGAATGACGGGGCAAACTACCTGCGGATTGCCATTGGGCGCAAGATTTGCGGGAACATTAGTAGCCGTTTTCAGATAATAAGAAAGCGTGTAGTAGTGATTGTCGGCGATGTAAATAAAATCGTGTAAATCTGTACTTTGGTTTTGGCCCGTCGTAATATCTCCATGAGCTATAAGGCCAATCGTTTTGATAACATTTAAATTGGAATCCGCTATGTAACTAGTGAAACAATAGTTGTTGATAACGGGAATGACATAAGTGCTAGGATCGTACATGCAATAGGTATAGCGCACTTGGCCGTTCACTACCCATCGGCGGAGGTTCATTGCGCCATAGGCTGTGCGTTTTTGTTTGAGCACTTTTCCACTGCCATCCATAACAATCAAGTTGCCACTATCCAATGGGCTACTAAACGGGGACATCATTATATAGCCCTGCGAACTTGTATCTAACGAAGTGGGTGTAGCGACAGTGTCATATTTAATTACATCTTCGATTTGTGTATTCTTCTTACAAGAAGAGAAATAGATGAGCGTTATAGCTGCAAAGCTGAGTGCGGCGATTTTTGTCCCCTTCATGACCGGTGTTTTTTTGGTGATTATTGTGGTGAAAATTGAAATGCATAGGAACAGACGATAAAAGGAATTCTTGGTTTAATGCAAATTGGGACTTAACAAATCCTTTATAGCTAAATGAAGGATCTTTTGCGGTTAATGGACAAAAGGAAGGTTGAAAACTGTTGAAAGGCTTTCTGGTATTGGCTTTGGAGTTGCGAGAGGCGTTACCGCCGCGCTATTAGATGTCACTCTTTCAGGGCTTAATAATGTTGGAAATGCTGCTGTACCAACGAAGGGATTTGAAACTTCTTAGGAACTCAATATTTTGGCCTCGGGGCTGCGTTCAATATTATTTTTTGAGTACAATAAAGGCGAACATGCTCCGAATAAATGAGTTAAGCTGCTTACGATTTCGCTATTTTTTCGGAGAATTTCTGAGAAAAGGAATAG
>JBDTKK010000035.1:0-11149 GCA_039935335.1 Chitinophagaceae bacterium | reverse complement strand
TGCAGAAAACACCTAACAAAGTGCTGAACCGATATTTTCTAAACATTCTTCTTTGCATTTCTGTAGTCGATTATAGACTGAACAATGGCGCGTGCTGTGTCTGTTTTGGATTGTAGAGGAAACTTTTCTTCCTTACCATCGACTCTAAAAATGGTCACTTGATTGGTGTCATGTCCAAAACCTGCACCGATATCTCTTAGCGAATTAAGCACTATCATATCCGCAGCTTTCTCTTGAAGTTTCTTCCGTGCATTCTCTTCCTCATTTTGTGTTTCCAGCGCAAAGCCAACGATGGTTTGATCTGCTGATTTCCGAGCTGCCAGGGTCTTTAAAATATCCACTGTCCTTTGCAGCTTTATCTCCAACGCCTCATCTGTCTTCTTTATTTTCTGAGTCGCCATCTTCTGTGGCCGATAATCTGCAACAGCGGCCGCAAAGATGGCAATATCAAAATCACTAAAATCTTGTTCGGCAGCAACCAACATTTCTGAAGCGGATTCAACAGAAACTGTGGTGATAGAAGGATGCTTTGGACGCAACGAAGTGGGGCCCAAAACGAGCTTTACCTCGGCTCCTTGCTCTGCAAAAATCTGGGCTAAAGCAATACCCATTTTCCCAGTCGAATGATTGCCAATAAAGCGAACAGGGTCAAGCTTTTCATAGGTCGGCCCGGCGGTGATGAGCACCTTCTGTCCGTTGAATACAGAAGAAGTATTTTCTTGCAAAAAAGCTTCTACCTCCGCGACGATGTTCTCAATTTCGGCAAGCCTTCCTTCGCCAATCAAGCCGCTGGCAAGCTCTCCATAACCAACAGGAATAATCTTATTCCCGAAACTGCGCACCGTTTCTAAGTTCCTTTTCGTGGCAGGGTGCGCCCACATATCCTCATCCATTGCAGGAGCAATAAACACAGGACAGGTGGAAGAGAGATAAACCGCACACAGCAAATTATCACAAAGGCCATTCGCCAATTTTGCCAACGTATTAGCACTACAGGGAGCAACGAGCATCACATCTGCCCAACGTCCAAGCGCCACATGATTATTCCAAGAAGCTGCTTCGTGTACGGCATTTAAAACCTGATTTTTGGAAACGGTATTTAGCACTAAAGGGGATACGAAATCCGCTGCGGAAGCTGTCATTATCACTTTCACTTCAGCACCAGCTTTCACAAATCGGCGTACAAGTTCCGGCATTTTATAAGCCGCAATGGAGCCGCTAATTGCGAGCAGGATTTTCTTGCCTTGAAGCTGCGTCATTACTGCAATTTACTATTTTGAAAGCGATTGAGATTTCTCATTTAATTTACTTCCTTTCATATTTTGCTGGGATGGAAAAACTCATCTGTAGGTCTTTATCAAACTCAATTTTATCGTAGGTCATTTGAAGTGTTTGTTGCACGCCAGCATTGAGGATATTCAGCAATCTTTCTTGGGCAATTTTCCGTCCACCAATCGTTGTAAAATTGCTGTAAGTCGCTGCCACCTGCGTGTTTGGTGCCACCAAATACTGATTGATTAGGGAACTATCGGCTTTGCTAAACACCACCATTTGTCCATTTAAGCCATCAGAAAAGGAAAGGCTTACAGTGTTGTCGGAATCATGAAATCGATTTGGGTTGTTGTGGCTTGCCAAAACATCTCCGAGTAGCAGGCTTTGAAGTCCTTTGAAATCTATGGAAAATGGAAGGAGTTTATCTGCTTCAGAGAACGGCAAAACATAGGCCGTTTTGTGGTATCGATCAATAGCCATGATGGTGTCCGGCGTGATGAGGGCGCGAGCGATTTCTACCAACCCTAAAGCCGTAATACTTACCCAGATTTTTTGGTCTTTTAGGATGCGAATATTAGCCGTAAAATCATGGTCTTCACCCTTGCCTTCAAAGTGCGACTTTGCTTTGGTACTAAAGCTGGAAAAGTTGGTTTGCTTTTGCCAAAGAGGAAGCCAATTCTTGAGTGCAGAATCATTGCTAGGAAGTATAGATACCGGAGTCTTCGGAATTATTGCCCTTGCAATTTCAGAGTCAATTTTTACTATTCCAGAATCGTGAGTGGGAACAGTTGTTAAAGAGCCATTATTCTTCCAATGCCCGCCCAGCGCGTGATACAGATTGCAAGACGAGCTCGAAAAAAGCAATAAAATCGTCGCGACTGCCAAGAAGAATCTATTCATACAGCTTTCGCTCGCTTATCATTTTATCGATGTTTTCATTTTCGCTGCCATTTGCTTTTGCTTTTTCCCATGCCTTTACAGCACCATCTTTATCCCCGGATTTATAGAGTACTGCGCCGAGATGTTCCCAAAGACTTGGGTCGGTTTCGTCAGGGCTTTTGTCAATGGCTTTTTGGATGTAGGACATTGCTTCTTTGTACTTGCCTTGCTGATACAAAATCCAACCGTAAGTATCCAAAAAAGTAGGTTCTCCAGGACGGATTTCCAGGGATTTTTTAGACATTTTAGCTGCTTCCTCTAGCCGGGTATTTCTTACCGAAAGATAGTAGGCGTAGTTGTTAAGTACAGTTGCATTACGCGGATTTAAGGCTAGTGCTGCGGAATAACTACTATCGCTCAACGAGTATTGCTTCGTGGTGTTGTAAATGTCGCCAAGCATCGTGTAGATATCCGAACGTTCCTCCACTTTTTCATCGGGTTCTAAATCCATTGCGTGGAGGAGTGCTACAATAGCTTTAGGGTAATCCTTTTTATTGTAGTGCCCGACTCCATTCAGGTAATAGACCAATGCCTGATTGGGAAAAAGTCTTGCAGCTTTATCGCTCCATTTGAGGAGGCTATCCGCATCCTTACGAGAGCTGAGCGAATAAAGCAATTGCTCCCAGGAGCTGAAACTATTGGGATTTTGGCTAACTGCTTTTTGGAATTGAATAGCTGCTAATTCCGGCTTATTGTTCAAGGAAAGAATGCGTCCGTAGGCCAACAGAACATCGCCATTATCGGGATGTTGCGAGGCTATCTTTTCAATCAATTCAAGTGCTTCAATGCGCTGGCTGCTATCGCTGGAAAGTCCGCCCAGATAGGGTCCTAGCAATTGTAACTGGGTTTGGGCATCAAGGGTTTTATTAGTAATAGTTTTGCGAACATACTTCCGGTAAGTGGCGGTATCGCCCATTTTTAAGGCATTGGTTGCGAGCGTAAGTTGAAGGGAAGGGTCCGTTGGGAATTTTTGTTTCATCTCCTCCAAAACAGCTTTTGCTTTTTCGGGTTGCTGATTGTTTTCGTAGAGGTCTATGAGCTTGGAATAATAGATTGACTCTTTGGGGTAAGTACTTATCAATTCTCTCCCAACGCGGGCTGCATTATCCACGTCATTCATGCGCAAATAAATCCTCTGCTCGTTGAGAAGAACATCCACATCATCAGAAGATTTTGCCTTCAGGATTTCTAATTGCGCCAATGCTTCTTTATACTTACCTGAAAGGTTGTACAGCGCTGCACTTCGTTCTAAATAAGTAGCATTAGGTGTTTCGGTCTGAGCCAATTTCGCATAGACTCTTGCAGCACCGACGTAGTCATTTTTCTTTTCCAGGACATTGGCATATTGCTCTTGATACCACTTGTTTTCGGGGTTAAGGGTTACGGCCTTTTTTATGTAGGCTTCAGCATCCTCTGGGCGACTTTGAGCAAAGGCAATACGAGACCTATCGTAATAAGGTGCAGCAATTTCGGGATTGCGGGCTATTACTACTTTCAACAAAGAATCGCTCCTTTTATCATCGCCGAGGATATGAGCTTTTACGGCATCATAATAGACTTGTTGCGGGCCTTGCTGCGCGGAGTTCGTATCTACTTCTTGCGCCAGTCCGTTAAAAGAAGAAAGAGCCAGAATGCAGGCGAACAGGGCAATCCAGAGGTTTATAGCAGTTCGGTACATGAATTAGGATTGGCTTGAATAATCACCGAGAGAAAGCTCACGTGGCTTTTCTGAATAGTTCACGAATTTGCCTAGAAGCGCCGCGTCTATCACCGTGTTTTTGATAACGCTATTTTCACCAACAATCGTATTGGAGACCCGCGCATTTTCAATGTTTACCCCATTTTCTAACGAAACATTAGGGCCAACGACAGAGTTTTTTATCACCACATTTTTACCTAAAAAGCAAGGGGGGATGATAACAGAATTTTCTAAAGTTGCCGTAGGCGAAACCAGCTCAACGCCCGCAGCAGCGCGGATACTTAGAATGCGACCTGCTGTATAAACAGTTGCTGCATAGTTACCGCAATCCAACCATTCTTCTACTTGATCAGTATAGAAAGGGATACCATTTTGTAGCATATGCTCCATAGCATCGGTTATTTGATATTCTCCCTTGTCCTTTATTCCTTCGTCGAGCAGGCGCTGCAATTCTTTACGCAGATTTTCGCCATCCTTGAAATAATAAACTCCAATAATTGCTTGGTCGGACACGAACTCTTTGGGCTTTTCTACAAAGGCTTCAATCTTGTTTCCTGCACCCAGTTTTACTACGCCAAATGCACTTGGGTCTTCTACTTTCTGTGTCCAAATAATAGCATCTTTCGAAGTGTCAATCTTAAAATCAGCTTTGAAAAGTGTGTCTGAAAAAGCGATAAAAACCGGACCTTTCAAGGTATCAGTAGCTGCGAGAATTGCATGTGCTGTACCAAGCGGTTTTTCCTGATAAGCAATTTTTCCTTTTGCACCGAGGGAAGCTGCGACCGAGAGTAAATGGGCTTCCACTTCTTTACCAAAAGCAGGATTTATCACGAAGGTAATTTCCTCCACTTTTTCATTGGATGTAGCAACTATATCTTCTACAATATGCTGCACCATTGGTTTTCCGGCGATGTGGATGAGCGGTTTCGGAGTGGTAAGTGTGTGTGGGCGCATGCGTTTGCCCATGCCTGCCATTGGGATGATGATATTCATTCGAGGTGTAAATCGGTTTATTCTTAAAAGTTTTATGGAGATAAATATTGAGCCTTTAACCAGTATGCCCAAAGCCACTGCTGGCTCGTTCTGTTTCCTTTAGGGTATCAACCAACTCCCAGGTTGCTTGCTCGTAGCGGGCAATGACCATTTGGGCAATTCGGTCGCCATCGTTTATCGTCACTTCCTGTGTAGAAAGGTTGATGATTGGGAGTAATAATTCGCCACGATAATCTGCATCAATTGTGCCGGGTGAATTTACTAGTGTGATACCATTTTTTATGGCCATGCCGCTGCGCGGGCGAATTTGCGCTTCAAAGCCTTCGGGAAGAGCAATGTACAAACCTGTCGGGATTAATCTTCTTTCAAAGGCTTGCAGTTCGATGGATTCCGGCAACCATGCCCGCAAGTCGAGCCCCGCAGAGCCTACAGTCTGGTATTCCGGCAATGGGTGCGGGCTTTTGTTGATTATTGGAATAGAAATAGGCATTTAGAAAGGGTGCAAAGGTACAATGGGAAAGGAACTGATATGGCGTAGCTATTCCCTTTTGAAATCATCGCTTTCAATGAATCGTCTGCTATCCCGAGCCGTCTTCTTTTCCATATTCTTCTGAAAAGCTGCTGTGAGATTGATTCCTGTCTGGTTGGCAAGGCAAAGTAACACCCAAAGCACGTCAGCCATTTCATCAGCCAAGTCCAAACCTCTTTCAGTATTTTTTGTTTTTTGGTCACCAAACTTCCGAACCATAATCCGAGAAAGTTCGCCCACTTCTTCCATCAAAATTCCAAGGTTCGTAAGCTCAGAAAAATAACGAACGCCATTCGTCTTTATCCATACATCCACTTCATGTTGCGCCTGCGTAATGCTTAGTTCGTTCGTCATTCCAAATCCTACTTTTAATTTTCACAAAATAACCGTTTCGTGATTGCTTTTCGGTTTTAAGAATGAATATTTGCGAGAGACAGTTTCCTTTTTGTTTTCGAAGAAAGTGCTTAGAATCTTCTTTCTTTTAAGAAAACCTCCGAGCCATTTTCAATTCAATTATTCTTCTAAAAATTCCTAATGTCCTACCAAAATGATGTTGCGGCCACCAAAGCCCTTACCGAAAAAATGTCCGAAATCCGGGCTGCAATTGCGCGAGTTATTGTGGGGCAAGACGAAGTGGTGCAGCATCTTCTTATTTCTATCCTTTGCAATGGCCACTCCCTACTTGTTGGTGTACCCGGACTCGCGAAAACCTTGCTAGTAAAGACTTTGGCTGATGTACTCGACCTTTCGTTTAAGCGCATACAGTTTACGCCAGACCTCATGCCGAGCGATATTACCGGTGCTGAAATCTTGAATGAACAACGTCAGTTTCAGTTTTTGAAAGGACCCGTCTTCGCGAATATTGTACTAGCTGATGAAATCAATCGGACACCGCCTAAAACCCAGGCAGCTTTGCTGGAAGCCATGCAAGAAAGAAGCGTAACTGTTGGTGGAGTCCTTCACCCTTTACCATCACCATTCTTTGTTTTAGCTACGCAAAACCCGATTGAACAGGAAGGAACTTACCCTTTGCCGGAGGCACAACTAGACCGATTCATGTTCTTCATTACGCTCGATTATCCTTCTTTTTCTGAAGAAGTAAATATTGTCCGGAATACAACAGGCAGCAGTGTTGTAAACCTTCCAAAAGTGCTGGATGCGGCGGCTATTCTGGAATTTCAGGAATTGATTCGCAGAGTACCAGTTCCGGACAATGTGCTGGAATACGCTGTGAGCTTGGTACACAAGACGCGCCCCGGTGCAAATGCTCCAACAGCAACCAACCAATACATCTCTTACGGTGCCGGCCCTCGGGCTTCGCAATATTTAATTCTCGGTGCCAAATGCCACGCACTGCTTGCCGGGAAATACTCTCCAGATATTGAAGATGTACAGGCACTCGCTCTACCGGTTTTACGCCACCGTGTAGTTAGAAATTATAAGGCTGAAGCAGAAGGCGTGGGTCAGGAACGACTCATCAAAGGTTTGTTGTAAGATTGCGAGGGGCGTTACCGCGTTGCTATCAGCTATCGCCCGTTTCAAGGCTTTGTGATGTAGAAAAACAACTGTGCCGACTGCAATTCATAGTGAGATTTTACAAAAAAAAGTAAATAGCGCTGGCCAAGAACCGCAAAATCTATAAGGTCTCTGGAGACCTTATAGATTTAGTCCATCTTAACCCTCCTCCCCTTTCGGCGGATTTGGCTTCTGTGGCCTATCTCCTCGTGGACCTCTATTTTTACGAGGATTTCCCTGTTGTTGATTCGGGTTGTTGGGAGCGTTTCCTTGCTGCTGATTCGGATTTTTGTGCGGAAGGTTTTCGTTCGGCTGCCCCTGTTTAGCTTGTGGATTCGCGCCCTGCGGGCGCGGATTATTCGGCCTATTCCCCTGCTTTTTCTGCTGCTGGGCATTAGGATTTGGATTACCTTCTTTCGCTACCGCTTCGGGCTTCGAACCAGTTTTATCCTTATTGCGCTTCTTCCTGTTTTTGGCATTGCGCTCCAATGATTTGAGGGTTATTTGCCCCACGTCATTCACAAAGCCTTTGTCTATTTCCACATCTGGTTTGTTGTGCCTCTCTATCTCCACAAAACCAAGCTCCTCGGGCTTTCTACCCTCTTTGTTCATCGCCCTGATTTCAATAGCTCGCTCTATCGTAATGGGATATTGCTGACTACTTCCATGAAAGCTATACCACATCAGGTTGCGAAAAATATCGCGCTTCTGCAAGGATGCTTTTCCCGCCACAGTTTCAATGGTATCAGCATCAGTCGGGAAGGCTTTTAAGCCGTCCATATAAGTATCCAGCTCATAGTTGAGGCAGCATTTCAAGCGACCACATTGGCCAGAAAGTTTAGCCTGATTGATGGATAAATTTTGATAGCGAGCCGCAGAAATATTAACTGTCTTAAAATCACTAAGCCAAGTAGAACAACAAAGTTCGCGACCACAAGAGCCAATGCCACCGATTTTCGCTGCCTCCTGCCTTGCTCCAATCTGACGCATTTCCACCTTCATTTTGAAGTCTGAAGCATAGACTTTGATGAGTTCGCGGAAGTCGATTCGATGCTCAGCGGTATAGAAGAAAGTAACCTTCTTACCATCCGCCTGAATCTCTACTTCGGAGATTTTCATGTCGAGTTTCATGCTCCGCGCCATGGCTCGACTACGAACCATTATCTCCTGTTGGCGGCCTTTATTTTCTTGAGAAATTTTCAAGTCAAGCTCGCTTGCCGAACGAAGAATTCGTTTGATTTCGGCATTGTCTTCAACATTATATTTCTTCAATTGGAGCTTTACCAGTTCGCCTTGAAGGCTTACCTGACCGAGATCCCAGCCGCTCGCGCCTTCTACAACAACGTTTTCTCCCTTTTCAAAAAAATAAGAAGAACTATTTCTAAAGAAGTCTTTTCTACTTCCCTTACTAAACGATATTTCAACAATGCTGAAAGGTTTTGCGGTGTCTGATAAAGGTATTCCGCGCAACCAATCATGTACGTTCATTCGGTTGCATCCGCCGGAGCTACATCCCCCATTGCTTTGACAGCCCGCGGGCTTACCCGAGCCAGATGTGCCACAATTGCCACATGCCATAGTATTATTTGATTATAATGACGGCGGGTGGAAAAATGTTTCATGCACATAAAATGGGGAACTGAAAAACGCTGAAATATATAATTGACGTGTCGTGCGGCACGATAAAGAAAATTTGATAAACACCATCACCCGCCGGGGTGAAAAAAAAGTGTGTCTGCGAATTTACGGGGCAGCGTTCGAACAATCTTAAGTTCGAGTAAAATAAATTAGACTGCTGTTCCGGGAACAGGAAAATGCTTCCTGCCGGATTTTTTGAATTGCCGCCAAAACAAAAGAAGCAACGTAGGATTACTTATATTTCGTTGGTAAATCAAGACGGTAATATTTCGAACCAAGGACATTTTTAAACGAACCGTCGAACCCTCCAATCAAAAGATATTTTTCATCATTTTTTGTCCTAGCATGACAAATCTCCATGTAAATAGCTTTGTGTTGTTGCAACCAATTAATTGCGGCATCAGTAATCGTAAACTCATCCTTTGGACCTGTCATTTTTGCTATAGCATCTTGGCCACTTTGGGAAGTGATAGTGGCGCATTGCTGATTGGCTATTATTGCCCTACTCATGTCACCGAGGTTTGGACCATCTAGCAATCTATTGAGCTTACAATTCGGCGGACATTGGTAGGAACATGCTAATACTCTACTGGCAGATAGGTTAGAAAAGATAAAAATGGAACTTTTTGGAGCTCCGGAAATCCTGCCGCCAGTTACTAATATACTATGACTTTCCTTAGGCACTTCAAGTATTAAACCTCCGACAGGTGCATCGCCTTTTGCGGTTGCATTCTCCAGATCGTCTCTCGTTGTTCTTGTCGTAAAGTCTTGTTCATGCAAATGGCAACTTACCGCGCAAAGCATACAAACGAATACAAGTATTCCGAGGGAAACTTTTTTTACGACTTCTCTTTTCATAGCACTGAAGGGATTAATGAGTTTATTGAATTAGTTTGTGTCCAAAGATAGTTTCACAAACCGCTAAACCAAACTATGTTCAAAACCTTTATCAACGATAACCCCAATGGGATCAAGGATTTTTTACGGATTCGAATTTCGTGCGTTCCAGTATATCATTTTCTCGCTATTTATACAAAAAAAACGAGTAAAATCAGCATTCCTTGAAAAGAATCTGTTGCCAAATTTATCCTTGAATGTTCCTTATTCCTCCTCCCCAATCATCCGAATCTCCATCATTTCCATTCCGCCAAGCCCCTTTACATCGCCCACAAAACCTACCGCATTGGCCATCATAATTTGCAATTGCTTCTCCCTTTCGCTATAGTGCTTTTGCGCCTGCACGCGCTCTTTGGTAAGCTGAGATTGCATCGTGGTATAAACCCCAATTATCGCCTCCCACTTTTGCCTGAATTCTGTGCTCGTCATGTATTTATAGAGACGCTCCTTTTTGTCGCTTACGTTTTCCAACTTCTTGTTGGCTTCGTAAAGTTTGGTCAATCCATCGCGGAGCAAGACTGCCACGATGCGCAAACTATCATGATTGCAAATCCAAATTCCTTCCTTCTGCATAAACCCGTCGCAGTCTTTGGGCAAAGCCTTGGAGACAATCACGGCAGCTTCAGCACTGCCATTCCGCATGTCGATTTTCAATTTATCCAGCCACTTTTCACTCCAAGCTTTCGTGTTCTTGATTTCATAAACAATCTTCCCGCAAGGATGCCGGAAGTCATTTATCACTTCATGTGTCAGATCGGTTTCCTCCACGCCTTTTCTGGATTTAGTGATGGTATCGAAGGGGAATAATTCTCCCAAAATCTCTTCTACCAACAGTTCCTTCGCCTCACCCTGCATTTGCATGGAACCTTGTTCACTCTTGCGTTTCATCTCTTCAATCAACACTTTCTGGTCCTGAAGTTGCTTTTCCAGTTCCTTAGTCTTCACGGATTGCTGCTCCTCCTTTTCACGAAGCAAAGCCTCTGAATTTTTCTTCTCCTCTGCTTTTATTCGTTCCCTTTCCTGGTTGATGGTGCGTTGCAAAATCAATTCCTGCTCCTGCGCCTTTTGCGTAAAAATTTCTTCTTTCTTTAAAAAATCAATTTCTCGCTTTCGGCTTTCCTTCAACTTTTCCTCCTGCTCGCGTTTGCTTTCTTCCAGACTTTTCAATTTTTCTTCGAAATCACCGGCAATCTTTTTGGATAAATCTTGCTGCATAGTTTTCTCCTTTTCGCTCAATGCTGCTGCCAGTCGCTTATTCAGCTCTTCATTCATCTTACTACGTTCTTCGGTCAAGGCTGCATTTTGCTTTGCTAAGTCTTCTTCGCGCTTCTGATACTCGTTCTGCTTCTTGCTTTCCGCTTCCTTCCACTTACGTACCATTTCTTCCCGTTCCAATTTCACGGCGGCTGTAATCGCAGTATCGAGGGCGGCAGTAGGTTCAAAAGAATTGCCACAATTCGGGCAGCAAACTGACTTTGCATATTGGTACGGGGGAGGCATGATTTGTGAGTGCAGCAGGGAAGACTGGCGGTGACGCCAAGGTGATTGGCTTTGATCCAAAGCGTGATCGGCTAGTTATTTTGGCCTCGTCGACGGGCACCATTTTTGAATGGTATGATTTCTTTGTTTACGGGATTTTGGCGCAACAGCTTGGCGCGCTGTTTTTT
>JBDTKK010000034.1:0-3017 GCA_039935335.1 Chitinophagaceae bacterium | reverse complement strand
TGCGGAAGGTTTGTACCATCTGACAATAGCCTTTTTTCAGAAGTTGGTAGCATGGGTTTCCGAATTGGGCTCTTTGGTGTAGTATCAAAATAGTCGTAAACCATAATATCACTTATAGCTTTTCTGATAGTAGATAGGGCAAAATATCTATCAGTATCATAAACCTTCGAAAGAGCAAGTTCCGTGGATTCAATAAAATCATTATATTTTACGAGTGAGGTCTTTTTAGAAGGACTTTTAATATCACGAAGTTCGTTTAAAACTCCGGTGCCATTATCGAAATCTAGGTAGATAAATCCTCCAGAAGTCGTGACCTTTTCTTTTACATAGTAATTTCCAACACTCGGGCTTTTACACAGCTTTATCGAATAGATAATATCTTCGAAAAAAGGAAACCCAAATTCTTTAATTTTCTCTGAATCGAAAGTATATTCAATCTCTATAAAGTCAATATTGCCTTTGTCGTTTTTAAAATAAATGTTGTCAAATCCTCCAAGCATGTCTATAACATACTTTCTTAATCCAACTCCAGCTACTCCTTCTTTTAATAGCCGTAAAGTTTTCAGGAAATTTGATTTCCCGGCCCCATTTATACCAATTAGAATGTTTAAATTCTTGTCAAGTGGGAATATTTCACTTTCAAAGCTTAAGAAGTTTGTTATCTTAATTGTCTTTATCATTATACAACTGTCTCTACAAATTTAGTGAGCAAATTTAGCCTTATTATAAAAAATATCCTAAAGAAAAGTGATTGGTCTTAGGTCGTATTATTGCTGCCAATCCACAAATATACTTATTCCCCAGAAAAAAAGCTCCCTCCAAAAAGAATTATTTTTCTCAAAAAGCACTTTACAATAGTCAAAAGTAGCCAAAATGCTCATCGCGCAATTAAACTATTTTTCACGTCTTTAACTTAATAAGGCTATTTTTTATAAGCAATGAACCAACTCGAACAATATTCCTTCTGGTTCAGTAATCACGAGTATAAACCAGTCATTTCGATTGACTTTCGCCAAATCCCCCACCTTTGCCACGCTAAACATTCCAAAACTCCGTGCCCCTACTCTTCGCTTTCCTCCTCGCCATCCTAACCATTATCGCTTTCTTCAGCCGAGAGCAATTTGGTAAAAAGCCACGCGGGCAGCGACTTTCAGCCATCCAACAAAGTCCAAATTACAGAAACGGCAGCTTCCAAAACCTCCACGACACGCCCAGCCTCACCGACGGCGGTACCACTTGGGCAATCCTGAAAGAATTCCTGTTCAAAAAGAAAGTGGCCATGCGGCCAAAATCTATTATTCCTTCTGTCAAAACGGATTTGAAGCAGCTTGATAGTCAACAAAATGTCCTGATTTGGTTCGGCCATTCGTCTTACTTCCTACAGATAGACGGCAAACGCATTTTGGTGGATCCAGTTTTGAGCGGCTCGGCTTCTCCCCTACCCGGAGGCACGCAGTCTTTTAAAGGCACTGACATATACACTCCCGATGATTTTCCCGAGATAGATTACCTCTTTATTTCTCATGATCATTGGGATCATCTGGATTACAAAACCATCAAAAAAATAAAGCCTAAAATCAAAAAAGTCATCACTGGTCTCGGCATGGGTGAACACCTTGAATATTGGGGCTACGACAAGGAATTTATCATAGAAAAAGACTGGAATGAGACTATAGAATTGGACAAAGGTTTTACCGTCCACACCACGCCCGCGCGACATTTTTCCGGTCGCGGGTTCACGCGCAACAAAGCACTTTGGCTTTCCTTCGTTTTGAAGACTCCGAGCATGAATATCTTTCTTGGTGGTGATAGTGGCTATGACACGCATTTCGCAGAAATCGGCAAGCAATTCGGCCCTTTTGATTTGGCTATTTTGGAAAATGGTCAGTATGACCATAGATGGAAGCATATTCACATGCTGCCCGACGAAATCTTAACCGCAGCAAAGGAACTGCGAGCCAAGCGAGTATTACCAGTGCATTCTTCCAAATTTGTACTCTCCACGCATCCCTGGAAAGAGCCACTAGAGCGGATTTCTCAAAATAATGTAGCCGAAAACCTGAATGTCATTACACCAATGATTGGGGAAGTTGTAAACTTGAAAGATCCGAATCAAAAGTTCAGTAAGTGGTGGGAGGCTGTTTAGCGTTTATCTATGCAATCGGGGGATTGCAAGCCGGTGGTTCATAGACTGGGGTCTAGGAACAACGGCCAATCTGGGGATTGCGAGCCGGGCGTTCTTAGACTGGGGTCTAAGAACAACGGGCCAATTTCAAAAAGTTGCTAGTCATTTATTTGATTTAACGTGTTTTCTAAGTTATCGAGACGGGTTGTCAAATTATATTGATGTTGCGCTCTGATCTGGTTCAAAATCCTCATGCCTACTTTCTTATTTCTTGTGTTAATGCAAGCAGCGATGATATTTAGTCCAGTTCTAAAGTCCTGTTTCGTTAAATCAAAAATGGGGTAACAAATTGATAACACTTCCTTGTCTCGTCCATTTCTGCCCAAGTCTCCTGAAACCATCATCATGGCATCCGGCTCATTAACTACCTTAGGTAATATAGTCTGATATATTTCAAGCGCCTTATTAGCGTCATCGTTTTCTAAATAATCCCGAGCAATCCACAATTGCGCTCTCCAACTTGTAGGAATTTCTGCTATTTTATGCATGACTTGCAGGTATTCTTCGCGACCACCATGTTCTCTACTAATGGCACCTATCCAAGTGACAGCATTGTTCTGGTTGGGATCTAGTTTAAGCGCTTCCCACAAGGTTTGAGAACATTTTTCAGGCAAGCCCTGCGCATCGTAAACTTTAGCCAAATTGGCAAGTAGGTAACCATTATTACTACAAATAGTAATGCCTGCTTTTAAGATGCGTTCTGCATCGTCGAGTCTGGCACTGTGGAGATATATAATCCCCGAAATATTGTAGTATAAAGAATTATTACTATCAATTGAGATTAATCTTTGACCCGCATCAATCAATTCCGCTTTAATACCCTCCTGAAGTG
>JBDTKK010000033.1:0-13640 GCA_039935335.1 Chitinophagaceae bacterium | reverse complement strand
CTCCAGACTACGCCGCCGTGGAAAGCGGTCTCGGACCGCATTGGTTTTGCTTTCAATCCTGCTACACCGTGCCCCGTAGCCTCGAGCAAGCAATAACAGTTCGGTTTAGGCGCCATTCTTCGTCGTTCAATCCTGTAACCTCTGGCTACATATCTTAAAGCAAAAGCCTGACACCAACCGAGGCCGTAAAGTGTGGTTCCATTTCCATTTCTCAAAAGAAAAATTTGCTAGCGGATGCAGGAACACAGCATGAAGATTAACTACAAACAAGTATTCCAAAATTATTTTCGAAACTTCTGTAACCTTTCTATTCGAGGCGTACTCTATTCCTTTGTTAGTTCACCTTAAAAAACACAAAACCATGTTTAAAGTAAAAACATCCGTAAAATGGGTTGGAGCATTAGCAATCGCTTGCTTGTTCCTCGCCCCTGCCGCCAACGCGCAAAAGCTTACTGACCCCGAAATTGCTTCAGTAGCAGTAACTGCCAACCAAATTGATGTCAATTATGGCAAGATTGCAGTAAAGAAATCCCACAATGCAGACATCAAGAAGTTTGCCGAGACCATGATTCGAGACCACGAAGGTGTGATTAAGCAAGCGGTAGCTTTGGTTACTAAGCTCCATGTTACTCCTAAGACAAATGCCACCACCAAAAGCCTTCTTGAAGGAGAAAAGAAGACCACTAAAATGCTGAACAGTAAAAAAGGAAAAGCATTTGACAAAGCTTATGCCGACAATGAAGTTGCCTATCACGAAGCAGTCATCAATGCTATAAAAACTACCTTGATTCCCGAAAGTAGCAACGCCGAGTTGAAAGAGCTATTAACAAGCGTGATGCCTGTACTAGAACACCACTTGCATATGGCTAAAGAAATGGCGGCTAAATTTTAATCGCCAAGCAAGACAATTCAATCATTAAATTAAAACACCCAAAAAAATGAAAAGGATAATGAGTATAACGTTTGGAGTAGCCATTACGTTATTTACTTTGTCCGGCTGTTCCGGAAGCTCGAATCAGCAGAACACACCTGCTAGCGCAGACCAAAGTGCCGCAGCAAATGGCTTCACGCCAAATGCAGTCGATAATACACACCACAACACTGATACCGTTCAGATTAAAGCGATGGCTTTCAGCCCGGCAAATATCACTATAGCAAAAGGTGATACCGTCTATTGGATTAACAATGATGTCGTGGCGCACGACGTGTCGCAGTTTCCCGACCGTACTTGGAAGTCGGCACTATTGCAACCACATGAGAGTTTTTCCCGAGTTTTTGATGATAGCTCCAGCTATTACTGTAGCATTCACCCAACGATGCTTGGTAAGGTTCTGATGAAATAATCACCTCTAAGTAAGTTTTTCTAAAAAAATCTTGGTGTGTTGAGGGTGTCACTATTAATTTAGTGGCATCCTTTTTATGGGTTTGGAAAATCATTCTACCCAACATAATTTTCAAATCATGAGTAACGCTACCAACGAAATCGCGACACCATGTCTTATTGACGAAGTACTTGAAAGAATATTAAACGGAGAAACGGCCTTGTATGCTGAGGTAGTTCGGATGTATGACAAATACCTCTACAAAATTGGTAGGTCGTATGGCTATGACCACCAAACCACCGAGGACTTGATGCAGGAAACCTTTGTAAATGCTTATGTACATTTAAAGGACTTTAAAAGCAAGTCTTCTTTTAAGACGTGGATTGTTCAAATAATGCTCCACGAATGTTACCATAAAAAACAAAAAGCCGCTCATAGGCTGGAAGTTTACACGCCGGAAAGGCCGGATGAAAAGATGACCCCAGTATTCGGCACAAATGCTAGAAACGTGGACGAAATAGTCAACAATCATGAGTTGAAGGGTAATATCGAGAAGGCGATTGTTCAAATACCTGAAAAGTACCGTTCTGTGTTTATCCTCCGTGAATTGAGCGAAATGTCGGTACATGATACCGCAACAAGCCTAGGCATTACCGAAACTAATGTCAAGGCTCGCCTTAATCGTGCCAAAACGATGCTGCGAACGCAGTTGTCAAAAACATATTCCCCGGAGGATATTTTTGCCTTTAATCTTATCTATTGTGATGCCTTGGTAGAAAGAGTAATGAAGGCAATTGAGAAAATTGAAATAGAGGGAAAGTAGAATTATTTATCAATAATAATATCATACTTTTCTAATAGTCCGACAATCCCCGCCAGGGAAAATTTGGCTTTCTTTATTTGGTTTTTCTCGGGGTCTATGCAATAATTAAAAGCATCACGGAAATCTGCTTTCTTGAGGATGCTCCGGTCAAAATTGGCTTGGAACAAGTCGCAATTGTCAAACACACTCCCAGTCAAGTCGCACTCAGCAAAGTCAATTGCTTGAAGGGCACAATCTTTAAAGTTGGTCTTAGCCATCTTCAATTTATAAAAAGAAGAATGATTGAGCTGGCAACCTTGAAAGGAGAAGGAAAGTCCAAATTCGCTACAGGTATCAAAGCGCAATCCCAGCATCTTGCAATCTTTAAAAGTAGCTTGATGAAGAACTGTTTTGTCCATCTTTGTCAAACTTAGGTTGCAGGCATTGAAGGTACAGGTGATAAATTTATATCCCGACAAATCGCCACCGGCAAAATCAGCATTATTGAACGTACAGTTTTCGTATTCGCCTATCGGCAAAGGGTTTTTCTGCGCATCGTTTCGGTTGAAGGTTTGATTGTGGAGGTATAATTCGTCGGCGGGCATGGCTGGGAGTTGAGTGGGGAAAGTTGATTTAAAAAGGTTGGCTGTAGATTTTTCAAAGGTAGGGCTAGGGAGATTTTGCTAAAGTTAAGACTAATTATTGGTTAGTTTTAATATCGGCTTCTCTTTGGACCTTTTATCTAGTTTTACAGACTTTTTAGTCTTTTTTCAACTCGTTTTTATTTTATTATAGTGTTGGTGGACAGGTACTTATAGTGAATCGTATAGTTCTAGCGCTATTTTTTCTCAACAAGACGGCATTTATTTCACAGGTTTTGGACTATAGCATATTTGATATGCGGCTTATTACCTAAAGGAATTAGGACATCTTTTTTAACCATGCTATAAATCGCTTTTCTAACCTTGTTATAAGGAAGCTCTTTCCCAATTCTTTGATGAATATCACCAAGAGCCGTAGGTTGATAAATCTTTACATCCTGATAAATCAATTCTTCTAAGCGATGATTTTCAATTCTTTTGAGGTTTGTTTTACCTCTAAAATTTACTTTCTTTAAAAATTCAGGATTTACAAGATATTCTGTTCCTTTAGTCTTCCCTTTTTGAATAATTAACCGTAAGTCCAATAATCTACCTAACCAATGACTTACTACATTGGGAGTATCAGGCAGGTTTAATTCCTTTGAAAACTGGATTGCTGTTATTGAATTATCTTGAGCAATCAGCCCGAGAGAAATTAATTCTTTGGAATTGAGTGTGAATTCGGCGTTGGCACGATTGATAAGTGGGATTATTTCTGTGTTTGAAATGCGTTTATTGATAGTGAATTTTACAAAATCGTCTCCTTGGCAGGGTATTGGAATGTGTTTGGCGTTGGAGAGAAGTACTTGGTACATCTTATCAATCCCTGAACCTTCTTTATCCATTAAGTGCAAATCATAAAATACATGAGCCAGATAGGGATTCCGCCTTACGTTCTTATGCAATACATTTGTTGGCGTAACGCCAATTGGAAAGAGCCCAGGGTTTATGACCTCTAAACGATCAACAAATAGATTGATAAAGATATCACCTCTTGTCGTGTAGGGACGATGGACAAGAGCATTTGCCATTAGCTCTCTAATCACCTCTTCTTCATAATTTGGCACAAATTTTCGGAACATTCCATCCGCTACATCAATCCCTTCTTTCCAGTCCGGGATTTCAGTCCAGATAGCTTCAATTAATTCTTTTGGATTAAGATTGTAGTCTTCCCAAAGTATTTTGTTTACCTTTTGTTCTCGTTCATCAAATTTCAGAAAATGAATTGTAGGGGAATACAATAATTTCGCTCTATCGTTTCGTTTACCAACCCAAAGGATGCCTAGATTGGTTAGGAAACCCTCTTCAATAAAGAAATAATGCTCAAGTAGTTCCTCATTTGTCTTATGTGGTTGGAGACCCTTGTGGAAATTTGGATATCCTTTTTGAAGAGGTCAAATTTTGCTGGGTCAATCTCTGCAACAGAAATTTTTGTTTTTCGGGTTTCCCAGATGAAAGAGGGCTTATCTGTAAATAACCTTGATAGCTCATAGGGTAGCAATGGCACACAAGTATCATCGCTCCGATAGTAATATTTGCCATCAGTTGTGGCAGCAATTGTAGAGGAACTAAACAATACCTCAACTTCAATATATTCTCCACCATTTTCAGCCGTTTTGATTTTTGCCTCTACACCTACATTTACTGAATTTTCGGTGATTTTCTTTTTTATCCTAAAAGGTAAATCTGCATCTATTACCTGTGTTGCTGGAGGCAAAATCTCACTATCAGCAATGCCAATTAAAATAAATCCGCCACGGCTATTTGCAAAACATACGCAATCCTTTGCAATTTCTTTCCAATTAGCAGTCTTATCAATAACAATGTCCAGTCTCTTTTTCTCAACTGATTGATTTTCTTTCATGTTTCTTCAAATATTTTCAGACATCCGTAAACGATGTGGGGTATTTTATTTCTTCCAGATCTGGCAAGCATGGCGCATACCCTTAACAACGTTAACCTGTCTGTTGGGATGCTAATTTTTACTTGCATTCTTCTCAAAACTCAAGCTCAAAAACATCTTTCATTCCAACCTCATTTTGATTTTAGGCACTAAGGTACTGCCCTGTTTCTACATCCGCAAGCACGCAACACGCAGCCTTCGGGGTTATAGGTGTGCACGAAAGGTTTTTATAATCCTTTAACAAGTCCTATTCCTAATTTTGCCAAACATCTGATGATAAGATGTCCGAACCATGAGTACCCATATTCAAAGGAAATGTTTGGCAGAAGAGGTCGCGCAAAGCCTGCAACAACAAATCTCGTCGGAAGTTTACAAACCCGGTGCGCAATTGCCCACCGAGCCGGAACTGATGAAAAACTTTGGAGTTGGTAGGTCTAGTATTCGCGAAGCTATTAAAATTCTTTCACAAGGAGGATTTATTACAGTTCACCAAGGTGTCGGCACCTTTGTAAATGAACGGGAAGCACACAAAGAACCTTTGAATGAGCGATTGAAAAGAGCTTCGTTACTGGATTTGGAAGAAGTGCGCCAATTGTTAGAAATGAAGATTGCCGAAAAGGCAGCCTTAAATCGTACCATCGGAGACATTGAACTTCTAAAATCCTATTTGGCCGAACGAAAAAATGCGGCTGAAAGCGATTTACTTGAAGAATGTATCGTTGCAGACATTAATTTTCATAATGCCATTGCTGAAGCTTCTAAAAATGAAATCCTTGCGGATATTTATAAGGCAGCTTCGGTACATTTGCAAAAATGGTTTATTCAAATGAATACCGATACCAAGGAATTTCTTCAAAAGCATGCCTTACATGAACAACTGCTGCATGACATAATTGAGCAAAATCCGAAAAACGCATGGAATACAGCAGCGAAAATTCTCGGTCATTTTGCCAAATAGAATTCTATAAATAAGCGATAAGTGAATAGTTCTCTTCAAAATCAGGCACAAACGCCAGTAAAAGACATTGCACAAAAGACAGTTTACTCTATTTTGTTTACCATCAGTTTTACGCATCTGCTCAATGATATGATGCAGTCGGTGATTCCTGCTATTTATCCCATTCTTAAGACGAGCTTTCAGCTTTCTTTTTCCCAAATCGGGCTAATCACCTTTACTTTCCAGCTCACAGCTTCACTTTTGCAACCTTTTGTCGGCTCTTTCACGGATAAGAAACCAAAACCCTTTTCCTTGACCATTGGAATGGGTTTTACTTTATTGGGATTGATAGCGATATCTCTAGCAAATAGCTATGCATTAATTCTTGCCGCAGTAGCATTAATTGGAATGGGTTCTTCCATATTTCACCCCGAATCTTCAAGGGTAGCGCATATGGCCTCGGGCGGTAGAGATGGCTTGGCGCAATCTATTTTTCAATTGGGCGGAAATGCAGGCAGTGCTATCGGTCCCTTGCTCGCGGCTCTAATTGTATTACCTTACGGTCAGTTTTATATTATTTGGTTTGCCATTGCGGCGATTATTGGGATGCTTGTGTTGGTAAAGGTCGGCAAATGGTATAAAGAACATTTATTTCTTAAAAAGCGACGCCCAGATGCTGCGATAGAAGAGGGAGTTTCGAAAATCTCGAAGAGAAGAGTAAAGGTCTCGTTGACCATTCTTCTGGTGCTCATTTTCTCAAAATACTTTTATATGGCAAGCATGACCAGCTATTTTACCTTTTATTTGATTGGTAAATTCCATGTATCTGTACAACAATCTCAACTTTGTCTTTTTGCGTTCCTAGCGGCTGTAGCCTGTGGCACCATGCTTGGCGGCCCACTGGGCGACCGTTTTGGTAGAAAGTACATTATCTGGATTTCCATTTTGGGCGTAGCACCTTTTACCTTGTTGCTCCCTCACCTTGATCTCACTTGGACTATCATTTTGGCAGTGATTATCGGCATCATCATCGCTTCCGCGTTCCCCTGCATCTTGGTTTATGCTACGGAACTCATTCCCGGTAAGGTAGGTACGATTGCAGGACTGTTCTTTGGTTTTGCATTTGGGATGGGTGGGGTCGGCTCTGCAGTATTGGGTTGGCTTGCAGATAGAACAAATATAGAGTATGTATTCAATATTTGTGCCTTCTTACCACTGATAGGAATTATTACTGGTTTTCTCCCCAATATCGAACGTCATCCATTGAAGGAGCTCGCAAAGGTTGAAGCGTAAATGGGTGGAGGTTTGGTGTAAGGGTTCTCGGAAATTAGGGCAGTTTAATGCTCGTACCGCAAATCACTTTTCGGACTAAAGTAATATAATCACTTTGATTTATATATGGACTCGCTCGTTCGGTGGAATTTCTGCAACGAATAAGGAGATATCCGTTGCAGATAAAAAGAGTTCGGCACAACCTTATTTACTCACCAACCTTATTACCGGTACCAGCATCTCCTCCAAACTTATCCCGCCATGCTGGAAGGTATTTTTATAATACTGAACATAGTGGTTGTAGTTATTCGGGTAGCACAAAAACACATCCGACTTAGCAAAGATGAAAGTGGAACTCACACCCGGGCGCGGTAAGCCCGCCATAGTTGGGTCTCGGAAAGCGAGCACATCTTTTTCTTCGTACTGTAGGTTGCGGCCATGCTTGTAACGGAGATTGGTTGTAGTATGACGATCACCAACGCATTTGCTCGGCTTTTGCACTTGCACCGTCCCGTGATCGGTCGTAATTATGAGTTGGATGTTTTTATCCGCAATCTTCTTTAATGCGCGGAACAAAGGCGAATGCTCAAACCAACTTACCGTCAACGAACGATAGCTCACTTCGTCGCTGGCCAATTCCTTTAATACTTCCATTTCGGTGCGGGCATGGCTAAGCATATCCACAAAATTATAGACGATGACGCTCAAGTCGTTTTGGAGATAATTATGAACGTTGTCTTCAAACAATTTCCCGTTTTCGTTGTTGGTAATCTTCGTGTATTGCCACTTGATATTGTCCTTCCGCGCACGCTTCAAATGCGCTTCTAACAACACGTCTTCAAACATGTTTTTGCCGCCTTCGTCCTCATCATTTTTCCATTCATTGGGGTGTTGTTTGGCAATGTCTATCGGCAGCAATCCTGCGAAGAGTGCATTCCGCGCATATTGTGTAGCTGTGGGCAAAATCGCGTAGAATAAATCCTCCTCTACAATCCGGAAATACTCGGTGAGAATAGGTTGGAATGCTTTCCATTGATCGAGCCGGAGATTATCTATTACGATCAAGAAAGTCGGCGTGCCGGGCGTGATGTGCGGAAACACTTTTCTTGCCAAAACTTCGTGTGAAAACAGCGGTGCGTCACTTTCTTTTCCAAGAATCCAATTGCTGTAATTCTTCGAAATAAACTTCACGAAATCGGTGTTGGCTTCCGTCTTTTGGTTTTGCAAAACTTCGAGCATTTCAGGGCTGTCGCTGCGACTCATTTCGAGCTCCCAAAAGACTAATTTCTTGTACAAATCCTTCCATTCTTCGTGACTTGGATTGGAAGATAAAGCCATGAAAAGATTCCTGAAATCCTGTTGGTAAGCCGTGGTTGTTGCTTCGCTCACAAGGCGCTTCCCGTCCAGTATTTTTTTGATGGAAAGTAGTACCTGGTTTGGGTTTACGGGTTTAATCAGATAGTCGGTTATCTGGGCGCCGATAGCCTCTTCCATGATGTTTTCTGCCTCGTTTTTCGTCACCATTACCACGGGTAGCGAAGGATGAATTTCCTTGATTCTCGAAAGGGTTTCAAGGCCGCTCAATCCGGGCATACTTTCATCCAGAAGTACTACATCCGCAGGTGTGTCTTTTAGCGTTTCCAAGGCATCATGACCATTCGAAAATGGGGTGACATTGTATCCTTTTCCTTTCAGGAAAATGATTTGTGGTTTCAGGGAATCTATCTCGTCGTCTATCCAAAATATTTCGGCCGCGGTCATAAAATGTGGAGCTTGGGTTGTGTGAAAAAAGTGAATTGAATGAAGGAACGGTGCATTTTTAAAATCATTGCTCTCCCTCCTGCATTTATGTAGTAAAGCTATGCCTCGGCACTTGTGAGTGGCTGTCCTTTAACGGAAGATTGGCGGCAGAGCTGCGTATTTTTATTTCAATGGAATTTCAGATTAGAAATGCGGAACGAAAGGATTGCGCTGCGATTATGGATTTGGTGCGGGAGTTAGCAAAATTTGAAAAAGCACCTGATGCCGTTACGGTTTCTCTTGAAGAGTTTGAAGAAAGTGGTTTTGGCGTGAAGCCTGTCTGGTGGGGATTTGTAGCGATTGCAAATAATGCCGATTCAGATTTATCTAGCAGAAAAATGACCGTGCAGGACCCGATAGTTTCCCAAATCTTAGGAGATAATTCTTCCGAAATTATTGTGGAGTCGGATGAAGCTTCCTTGCTCAATCAAGAGCCAAAATCTTTATCGGGAATGGGAGAAGAAATGAGCATGATGGAAGATGCTCCAGCACCTTTTGCTACAATTGAACCCCTGGCTGAAACGCAGGCTGTGCCTATCGAAGAGCAGATTGTAGGCTTCGCACTTTACTACGTTCGCTATTCTACTTGGAAGGGGCAGAGGATGTATCTCGAGGATATTTACGTGCAAGAAAATTGGCGCGGAAAGGGTGTAGGAACGGCCTTGATGGATGCGCTTTTAGGCAGGGCAAAGACGGAAAGTTTCAAAGGAATTTCCTGGCAGGTTTTGGAATGGAATGAAGATGCGATTCGGTTTTACAAACGCTACAATGCAGTGTTTGATGCCGGGTGGGAGAATGTGAGCGTGGAATTTTAAGGTAAAAGTCAAAAGGTAAAAGGTTCAGATTGGAATTGAATTGATGCTAAGACTTGGTTTGCGTCATTGTTTTCCTGCCAAAATGGATTGCTAAATGGAGTTCTCATAAAGACATGGAGGACAAAGGCCACCGCTTTGTTTTTGGGCATCACCGCCTACCGTGGGACTAGGGCACAGAAGTACAAAATTCAGGGAATTCAATCTTGGAAAATGCGAGCCCCGTAGGGGCGATATTATGGTAGCATAATCACCACTCATTTTTTTGTCCCAAGCCCCGAAGGGGCGATGGTTTGGTAGAACCATTGCAACGCAATTAGGGTTTCAAACCCTGTATGGGCGACATTTTGAGCATGTAAAATGGACGGACGTCTATCTGTCTTTTTTGGGCGGGAAAGGCACTATTCTCCAGTGATGAACGGCGTCTTCACGAACGGCATTTGTGTGTCCTGATTCGTTTCGTCAGAAACAGAATAGGTTTTCATTTTTTCACCAAAAAATTTGAGCTGCGGTTTGTGTCTCTACGAACCCTATTTCTACCAATTTTTTTACCCAGAAAACCAAGACTTTTTTCAAAAATTCTCTACTCCAAAATCCCCTCTTTTAAATAGCTAGGGCAGCGATAAACCTTTAACTGAAAGGAGATGTTGAACACTCCATACATGTACTGGTCGTAGCTCGAAGTATTGCCGCGTTGTTTGCCTGCACGCCCCAACGCAGACGGGCTGGAAGGCTCTGCAGAGCGGTCTTGGAGGGTATAAGCAGGGTTAGGGTAATCAGGATTGGTGGGGAATTTATCCGCACCCACATAGCTTGTACTCACATCGTCCAGATAGTCTGTCAAAGTAAGGCGGTCAGCTATTTCGAAGCCAAGATTTAGGCCCGGTTTTACCCAATATTTGAAGCCCACACCTACAGGGAAACAAACAGCAAAGGAATTGTACTTCCGGTCTTTGTATTCAGCTAAATTCTGACCTTCTGTGCCCAGTTTGCGCAAGCTATAATGCTTGCCATTAAAAACAGAAACAGGGTCGTAATAAAACACGCCAATGCCGCCAGTGAGGTAGGGTGTGAAGCGATGGTTTTCTTCCCCAGTGGTGAAGCGTATAAAATTGAACTCACTTTGTGCGGATAGTTCTACGATATGGCTTGTGAAATTGAGGTTTCGGTACTTTTCGTAAGCATTAGTATTTAGCTTATCATCGTAGCCAATATTGGTTGCCGTGAGGCTAGCTCTCACGGAGATGTAGGGGTTCAAGTGTTGGCGAATAAAAATGCCGCCGGCAGGACGGATGAATTTCAAGCCGTAGCTATCGTTGAGGTCACCAAAATATTGCGAACCTCCAATGGTGATGCCATATTCGGTACCCGCAAAAAACAATTGTCCTTGAGCGTTTTTAATAAAGAGAACGAGGAAAAATAAAGGAAGGATGGCAAGGCGAAGACGCGGCATAATAACTTTCGAAACGCCAAAACTATATCAATTATTATAGCAGCTTTTTTTGCGGATTCAGTTTCTGGTGAAAATCTGCCAGAAAACGGACGCGCTGTCGTTCACGAGTCTTTATCTTTGCGACCTAAATTCTTAAAAAATTGCCCGCGGCTACCGATATCGCCCGTAATACAATGCTTGTAAGGTCAAAACTTCGTGACTATAGTCAGCTCCTGAAGCCCAACTTGAGCGGTATGGTTGTCTTTTCTTCAGTGATAGGCTATTTGCTTGCTCCTGGCATTCATTTTTCGATAGTTCCAGTACTCCAACTTTTTATTGGCGGCATGCTCGTGACGGGCGGTGCTAATACCCTAAATCAGATTATTGAAAAGGACACCGATGCCCTGATGCATCGTACCCGCGAGCGACCTTTACCCACGGGTAGAATGACACCTACTGAAGCGCTGATATTGGCTACTGGCGCGGGTCTTGGCGGAAGTTTGTTGATTACGCTTGCCTTCAATCCGCTGGCTGGATTGCTATCCATGCTTTCCTTGGTTTTGTATGCATTTGCCTACACACCGATGAAGAAGATTCATCCAATTTCTGTTTTTATCGGAGCACTTCCTGGTGCCATGCCGCCGCTTATTGGCTGGGCTGCAGCTACGGGCGGACTTAGCATGGGCGGCTGGGTTTTATTCCTGATTCAGTTTTTTTGGCAATTCCCACATTATTGGGCCATTGCTTGGGTGTGTTTTGAAGATTATGCCCGTGCTAATTTCCGGATGCTGCCTTCTCATGAAGGGAAAACCAAGTTTACAGGCTTGCAGTGCATGTTTTACAGCATCGTGTTGATACCTTTAGTGGTATTGCCACGAGCAATGGGCTTGAGTGGAAATATCAGCATGTGGCTTTGCATTGCATGCGGCATCTTGTACTTCATAGCCTCTGTACAATTTTTCAGAAAGAATGACCATAAGACAGCCAAGCGGGTAATGTTTGCCTCATTTGCGTATTTACCCATAGTATTGCTGGCTTTGTATTTTGATAAGATGTAGTCCTGTTTTTTGTGTCTGTAGATTGAATTTTACAGGCTTAATTTTTTTAAAAATTTTTTAGAAAGAAAATGGAAGGAATATTGAAACCCTCAATGATGGAAGGACGTAAAGTGCATCCTCACAAATTTGCCCTCTGGCTGGCTTTGGGCTCTATTACCATGATGTTTGCGGGGCTTACCTCGGCTTATATCGTGCGCATGGCGCAGGGGAATTGGAGATTATTCTCCTTGCCAATAACTTTTTACATTTCCACCACGGTCATCCTGATTAGTAGTGTCACAATGGTGTTGGGTTTGAAGGCTTTTAGAGCGCGGGAAATGTCTCGCTATCGGACATTCATTTCCACAACCTTGATCTTGGGGATTTTATTTGGTGTGCTTCAAGTAATTGGTTTTTATCAGCTTTACCATACACCTCAGATTATGGCTTTGGCTGGCGGAAAGACGATTTTGGAAACAGTCCGCGTGAACGGAAATCCTTCCGAATCCTTTTTGTTTATCATTGCCGGACTGCATTTAGTGCATATTTTGGGCGGGATTGTAGCCTTGACAATCGTATTTGGACGGGCCTTTTCTAAGAGAATAAAGGTTTATAACACCACCGGATTGGAGATTGTAGCTACTTATTGGCACTTCGTGGACGTGTTGTGGTTATATTTATTCATCTTCTTTCTAGTAAATCAGTAATTTTTTTACAAAATTTGCACACTCAAAACTTTGCAGTAAGCGATTAACATTCTTTATGAGCACAACAGCCGCACCGCTACCAGCCGCCACCACAGAACCTAAACTTTGGGGTGGTGGACGATCCCCATTCAACGTAAGCTATGGCAAGTTGATGATGTGGTTATTCCTCCTCTCTGATACTTTCACCTTTGGCGCACTATTGATTTCCTACGGAAGTACCCGTTTCTTCAGTCAGGTTTGGCCGGAGGCAAATGCAGTCTTCCGCTCCTCTCCTTTCTTTGAAGGGGTGAACATGCCGCTGGTGTTCGTTTCTTTGATGACTTTCATCCTCATCTTGTCTTCAGTAACAATGGTACTCGCGGTACACGCGGGGCATTACAATGACAAGCAGGGGGTTATTAAATGGTTGCTCTGGACAATTATTGGCGGTATCGCCTTCCTTTCCTGTCAGGCTTGGGAGTGGACGCACCTCGCACACGAAACTGGCGGCCACCTTTGGGGTGCATTCTCCGACCCAAACACCCCGATTTCAGAAATCCAAAAATTCTTTGGCACCTATAAAGGGCATCAGTTAACCGCGAGTGACCATGCCGCTGCGCTACAGTCGACCCATGATTTCTTCAACTACTTTTTCACCATTACTGGTTTTCACGGGATGCACGTAACGAGCGGTGTGATTTTCAATATCATGGTTCTTGTAAACACGGTAAATGGCACCTACGAGCGTCGCGGCCACTATGAAATGATTGAAAAAGTTGGCCTTTACTGGCACTTTGTGGATTTGGTTTGGGTATTCGTATTCACCTGCTTCTATCTTCTTTAAAAATCGGCACAACGCCTTTAAGACAGTATCTTACTAAAAACTTACAGCAGAAAAACTACAGCATTTATGTCCGCACACAGCACAAATAGCAGCGACGTTCAGGTTCTTTACGAAGGCGACCAGAGCAAACTGTATTCCGGATTGATGAGCCA
>JBDTKK010000032.1:0-6004 GCA_039935335.1 Chitinophagaceae bacterium | reverse complement strand
AGGATGGAGTTCTGGAAAACGTAGGGTGCAAAAGCAATAAACTGAGCATCCGCAAGAGCCGCGAGAGCCGACTTTTTTTCTTCAGTAAATAATGAAGTAGTAGGAGAAGCTGCAAGTGACTGTTCGGCCATTAGAAAAAGTTTGGGGTGTGTGTGTGAAATGTTGAACTCTAATGGTGCTTTTCAAGCCAAAAATCAAACAAGGTGGCAAGTTAATATAGCATTGGCGAAACCATTCACCGATAGTGCATCACATTCACAGAACAGCATTAAAATTCTGATTCAATGATTTGCTACGGTCATTCTATTTGGTGCTGTCACTATCCAAAACTTAGCAACAAATCATGCTTTTCACAAAGTCCAAGCGCTTTAAATCGTACCTTTGCGCCCGTTTAAAAGCATAGAAGATTATGGCTAAGAATATTGAAAAAAGGTGCTCGTTTTGCGACCGTGAAGAGAAAGATACTAATATCCTTTTTACCGGATTGAAGGGTAATATCTGTGATGAATGCATTGAAAATGCTCATGGCTTGCTGCATGAGGCAATGGAAAAGGAGCAGGGGAAGAAAACTAAGACCAACGATATCAGTAAGCACCGTTTATATAAACCTCGGGAAATAAAGGCTTTTCTTGACCAATACGTGATTGGGCAGGACGATGCGAAAAAGGTATTGAGTGTGGCAATGTACAATCATTACAAGCGTCTGCTGAACCCGATGAAGGAAGATGAAGTGGAAATTGAGAAGAGCAATATCCTAATGGTGGGCGAGACAGGTACCGGCAAAACCTTACTAGCAAAGACGATTGCGCGACTGCTGCAAGTGCCTTTTGCAATCGTGGATGCCACCGTTTTTACAGAAGCCGGCTATGTGGGTGAGGACGTGGAAAGCATCCTAAGTCGCTTGTTGCAGGCTTCGGATTATGATGTAGAAGCTGCACAAAAAGGAATCATTTTCATTGATGAAATCGACAAGACAGGCCGCAAGGGCGACAATCCATCCATCACCCGCGATGTGAGCGGTGAGGGTGTGCAGCAAGCCATGCTCAAGCTTTTGGAAGGTTCGGATGTATTGGTGCCCCCACAAGGCGGACGCAAGCATCCAGACCAAAAAATGGTGAAAGTGAATACACAAAATATCCTGTTCATTTGCGGTGGCGCTTTTGAAGGAATTGATAGAATGATTGAAAGGCGGATACAGACGAGTGCCATCGGCTACAATGCCATCACTTCTACAAAGAATATTGACCGCAGTAATATCCTGCAATACGTAAATGCACAAGATCTCCGAGCCTTCGGGTTGATACCGGAATTGTTGGGGAGATTGCCTTTGGTTACTTACCTAAATCCGTTGGATAAAGATGCACTTCGTCGCATCCTCACCGAGCCGAAAAACGCGCTGATAAAGCAATACACGAAATTGTTCGCTCTTGAAGACATCAAACTTATAGTAGATGATGATGCGCTGGATTTCATGGTTTCTAAAGCAATAGAATTCAAATTGGGTGGCCGTGGATTGCGCTCGATTTGTGAGTTGATTCTTACAGATGCGATGTTCGATCTGCCGAGCGAAAAGCAAGGCGAAACCTTCCATCTTACTGCTGCTTATGCCAAGAGCATGTTGGAGCACGGTTCCAAGTTTGATTTCATGAAGGCTGCATAAGATTTTCCTAGAAATCTTAGCCTCATCGCTTTCCTACCTTCGTAGCACATGAAGCATCTGCTTTCGCTGCGCAAATACCTCATCAAGTATAAGCTGCGATTTTTATTCGGGATTTTATTCGTCACGATTTCCAATCTTTTTGCGGTTATACCACCGGTTGTAGTCCGCGTGACCTTAGACAGCGTGGTGTCTAATATTGGCAGCTATCGCTTACTTGACGGCAGTAAACTTGCTGGTAGTATGCAGCAGTACATTTTTACGCTCGTATTGTGGAATGCCTTGCTGATACTAGGTTTGGCGGTATTGCGAGGCATCTTTATGTTCTTTATGCGGCAGACTATTATCGTGATGTCGCGGCATATTGAATTTGACCAAAAGAATGAAATCTATGCGCACTATCAAGCGCTTGATTCGCAGTTTTACAAGACGCACTTCACGGGCGATTTGATGAACCGGATGAGCGAAGATGTTTCTCGTGTGCGCCAGGCTACCGGGCCGTCTATCATGTATCTCATTAACTTGGTGGTATTGGCTACAATGTGCATCTGGGGCATGATGCGCGTCAATTCGATGCTTACAATTTATGTGATTGCACCACTTCCGCTACTTGCCATTTGTATCTATTTGGTCAATAAAATCATCTATAGGAAGACCGAGAAAATTCAGGCGCAATTATCAGAGCTTACCACCACGGCGCAGGAGTCTTATTCTGGTATCCGCGTCATCAAATCTTTTGCGCAGGAGACGAACATGCTGCGCTTCTTCAATAATACTTCGGAGACTTATCGCAAGAGTGCTATCAATCTTTCTCTTACCGAGGCTATTTATTTCCCGTCCATGTCGTTGTTCATTGGCTTGAGCACCTTGCTCACCATTTTGATTGGCGGATACCTTGCGATAAAAGGAGAAATCACCGTTGGGAATATTGCTGAGTTCGTGATTTACATCAACCTATTGATGTTCCCGATTTCCAGTTTAGGCTGGGTGGCTTCGATGCTGCAACGCGCAAGTGTTTCTCAAAAAAGAATCGATGAATTCCTGTTGACGGTACCAACGGTTCAATCACCGAAAGTGGCTGTCAGTGCGGACTTACAGGGGAATATTCAATTCAAGAACGTTTCCTTTACGTATCCGCATACGGGCATCAAAGCAATTCAACATCTTAGTTTAGACATCAGGAAGGGACAGAAGGTTGCGGTGATTGGCGAAACTGGTGCAGGAAAGAGTACGCTCGCACATTTGCTGTTGCGGATGTATGATATAGATAAGGGAGACATTCTGCTGGATGGTATTTCGGTTGCTGATTTCGACCTTCAATCCTTGCGAAAGTCGATTGGGTACGCTCCGCAAGAGCCGTATTTATTTTCGGACACGGTGTACAATAATATCCGTTTTGGACGAAGTGATGCAACAGATGCGGAAGTGCACAATGCCGCGCGTATGGCGGATTTGGACAAAGACATTTCCACACTTTCAAAAGGTTTTGAAACCATGATTGGGGAGCGAGGTGTGATGCTCAGTGGCGGTCAGAAGCAGCGGCTGGTATTGGCTCGTGCTATCTTAAAGACGAGCAATTTGTTCATTCTGGATGATTGCTTATCGGCGGTAGATACAAGAACAGAGCAAACAATCTTGAGCAACCTCAATGAATATCTGGAGGACAAAACGACCATCGTTATCACCCACAGAATTTTTGTGAGTTGGACTTTCGACCAGATTATTGTGTTGCATGAAGGTGTGATTGTAGAGCAAGGAAATCATGAAAACCTGATGGCTCTGAATGGCCGTTATGCGAAGCTTTTCAGGCATCAAACCCAGACCCAGAAACAACGTTAAAAATCGATAGTGAATTACGCTACCGATTAAAAGATTTTTTCGGCTGAAAATAGAGTCGAATCATTTTCGAAATGACACGCTTTGCATTTTCAGTTCGAAAAATTCTCTTCGAAAAATGGAGTTCAGAATTTAGTGTCGATGAAGTCACGAACTTACTTTTAGCCAAGATGAGAATCGCCTGAAAGGCGCTATGGGCAAGAGATACAGCGGTGCATAAAAAAAGCCCGGCAGAGTTGTGGGCTGCCGAGCGTGTATAAGGAATGGGTTAGTAAGCACAATCCCTCCACAATATTAAAGCGAAAACTTTCAGCACAAGATTTTTATCGAAAAGATTTTTTGACGTTGTGGGTAAGCTGTGAAAATCAACCAGCTTTCGGAGAAATTCTTGGGCAGCTTTTTGGGTTCTACCAACAGGATTGGATCTTGATTTCTTTTACCAAAATCACCAATCCTTTTCGAGTTTTATTGGTGTGGCTTTGTTCTGCTGCATTTTGTCTTGCGTCTTTCTTTCGTCCTGTTGCAGAGCTTTTAAAATGTTGTCGGCTTGCTGCTGTGTGAGTTTCCCGGGTTCTTGTTTTCCCTGCTCTTGTTGCTTTTTATTATCACCTTCCTTCGCGTCTTTGTCGTCTTTTTTGTCGTCCTTTTTCTGTTGCTTTTCGTCTTGCTTTTTATCGTCTTTTTTGTCTTGGTTCTTTTGCTTGTCTTTGCCGCCGCCGTTTTGCTGTTTTAGTTTTTCAAGCGCATAAGAAAGATTGTATTTCGCATCGGCATCGTTGGGATTTTTGCGAAGCGATTCTTTGTAAGCATCCACGGCATCTTGCCATTGCTGCTGGCTCATGTAGCTGTTGCCTTTGTTGTATTGTGCGCCGGCTTTTACGTTTGGGTCTGTAGCAGTTTTGGCTGTCATATCCAGCACCTTCCGCGCAGCATCGTATTGTTTTTCCTGAAGTAGAGCATTGCCCAAATTGAAGGCACCGGGTACAAACTGTGGTTGCTTTTTCAATGCTTCTTGGTATGCGGATGCGGCTTCTTTGTATTTCTGTTGCTCATAGAGTTCATTGCCTTTACGCACAAGGCTACGTTCCTGTGCCAGCGCAGGTTTCGCAAGGATTAGGAGCAATAAAATGGGCAGCAATCGTATCATGCGGTATTCCATTTTCTATGGCTTGCCGCGCCGGGAATGAGACATTCCAACAGTAAAAGCAGCAAAGCAGGTAGGAGGAAATATTGAAAGTAACTGTCGTAATCGGTATAAGAAATGGTGCCTAATGCGCGGCCTTCCATGCCATCAATTTGGCCAGCTAGTTTACTTGCCGCTTCTGCACCATTACCTAAAAGTGTATAGGTGCCGTTTCCTTTGTCAGCGATGTTTTTTAGCTCTTCTTGGTTCAGTTTTGAGAGCACTTGCTTGCCATTTTCGTCGAGCTTTGGCTGCTTGGTGTTTTCATCAAAAAGTAACGCACCTTGTGGTGAGCCAACGCCTACAGTATGAATGACCACTCCAGCTTCGGAAGCTTCTTTAGCCTTTGCCAATGCCTTTTCATCATGATCCTCTCCATCTGATATAATGATGAGAGTCTTGAACTTCCTTTCTTTTTGCGAAAAGGATTTCATGGCCAATTCGATAGCATCACCAATCACAGTTCCTTGCGTGGGGACGAGGTCTGGGCGAGCGTTTTGGAGCATCATCCGCATAGAACTATAGTCCACAGTTAAGGGCACTTGTAGGTAAGCCCTTCCGGCAAAAATGATGAGTCCAACGCGGTCGTTATGTAGTTTATCAAGTAGTCTTTCTACAAGTTGTTTGGCACGGGTAAGCCTATCTGGTTGCAGGTCTTGCGCGAGCATACTCTTACTCACATCTAATGCAATGAGCACATCCACTCCTTTTCGTTGTACCTGCTCGGGCTTGCCGCCACCTTGGAGGTTTGCCGCGCCGCCAATCATGAGAAGAAGTGCCAACAAGACCAACACCGCGCGTAGCGTGAGTCTGCCCGGGATGCGACCAAGCATTTGGGATGCCACTAATTGCGCTTCGCCAATGCCTTTGAGTATGTGCGCTCGCCAAAAAAGGAGCGCAGCAAAAATCAAAACCAGTATAGGCACTGCGAGTAGCAGCAACAAATATTCGGGATGCTGAAACCTAAACATGATGGCCTGCAAATGTAACGGGAGCAAAGGCGTATAGGAGGACTTTGAACATTGCTTTTAGCGTTGCTTACACTTAATGCAAGGCTTTTTAGGGTTTCTTTTATAAATGGAAAAATGGAATTGGCACCCTTAGGGCCGTTTCCAGGAGAAGCCGTGAACTTCAAAATAGCGCGTTTCCCACCAGCCGCCGCTGCATTGATTGTGAAGCTTGAAGGGTCCTGAAATCTCTTGCTCCGATTCCTCTTGCTGAATACTGTAGTTCACTGTTCCAGTTACTTGCCCAAAAGCCAACACTTCATTATAGGGCTTTAGGTCGGATGGCGAGGTTACTTCATCAATTTCATACGTCCAATCCTT
>JBDTKK010000031.1:0-4927 GCA_039935335.1 Chitinophagaceae bacterium | reverse complement strand
GGACTGCAATAGATAAGCTTGAATTCTTCGTTTTTGATGCCTTCAATAATTTCCCGCTGTTCATAGCCTTTAATGCCTGCGTGAAGCGCTACAGCAGGAATACCAACCTTTAAAAGTCGAGTAACTTGGTCGTCCATCAAGGCGATAAGTGGAGAAATAACGAGGCAACATCCTGCTTGCGCAATGGCTGGAAGCTGGTAGCAGAGCGACTTTCCGCCACCCGTGGGGAGCAAGGCTAAGACATCTTCACCAGCAATTGCCGCTTCAATAATGTCGAGTTGGAGCGGACGAAATTGCTCAAAACCCCAATATTGTTTGAGTAATGATTTTAGAATTTCCGGCGACGGTTTTCGTGTTGAATTGACAGCTTCCTGCATCATTATTTCTGTGCAAACATTGGCTTTAAGCCCTGCTCCCAAAGCGTGCGCTTCAAGTCTTTATCGTAGGCGATATGCCCCAAATCCAGACTGGGAATGAAGGTGCTGCCAAGGAAAGGATTGCAGGCATTGAGGATGAATTGGGCGTTTATGCCCAGTTGTCGCGGATTGATACCCAGCAGTAGTACGACAGGCGGGATAGTGCCATTGCAGTAGCGCGTAAGGCTCAAGCGTTCATCCGCTTCCATGATTTTCAAGAAATAATTGTTGTCACCAAGTTTACAAGCCTGCATCATTTTTTGTAAAACTGTAGCTTCCTCCGAGTTTTCGGGGAAGGGCGTAGAAAGCACTAGCATGCCCTGTAACGCACTATCCACAGGCATTTGGGGCGATTGCCACAGTATGTCCAGGCTGGAAGGAATGACCTTAGTATTGAATAATTGCATAAAAATGGGAAAAAAGCCAAAAAATGCCCCCCGCATTTTTTACTAAATTCGCTCAAATTTACCTTACTAACTTTCTAAACAATTCTCTGCTTATGTCTGTATCCACTCTCGATATCCGTATAAACAAAACCGCCAACAGCCGTATTGGAGAATTGGACTCGTCCAATATCAATTTTGGGAAGCAATATGCCGACCACATGTTGGTTGCGCACTACGCCAATGGACAATGGGAGACTCCTGAAATTATGCCTTATGGCAATCTTACCTTGAGTCCAGCAACCACTTTTATCCACTATGGCCAGTCCATTTTTGAAGGGGTGAAAGCTTACAAAGACCCACAAGGAAATGTTCAGATTTTCCGTCCGGATGCCAACTGGGCGCGGATGAATAAAAGCGCGAAGCGCATGGCCATGCCAGAGATTCCGGAGGAGCTTTTTATGGATGGCATGCGGGAGTTGATAAAACTTGATAGCAATTGGGTGCCGGATGGCGTGGGCAATGCGCTTTACATCCGTCCTTTCCTTTTTGCGACTGATGAGTTTATTGGCGTTCGTCCAGCGGAGAAATTCACCTTCATGATTATTACTTCACCAGCCGGACCATACTATGCAAAGCCAGTGAATATTTTTGTACAAGACGAGTTTGTTCGTGCTTACCCAGGCGGCATTGGTACCACTAAAGCGGCAGGAAATTATGGCGCAAGCATGTATCCTACCCAGAAAGCGAAGGAGATGGGCTACGACCAAATCCTTTGGACAGACGGCGTATATCATCGCTTTGTGCAGGAGATTGGGACGATGAATGTGTTCTTCGTGATTGGCGATACCGCAGTAACTCCTGACCTTGAGGCGGGAACTATTCTGGAAGGTGTGACTCGAGATAGCATTATTACGCTGCTCCGCGAGAAGGGTATGAAAGTGGAAGAGCGTCCAATAGCGATTGACGAGTTGGAAGAAGCTTTTAAGAAAGGGGAATTAAAGGAAGCTTTTGGAGCTGGAACAGCCGCTTCCATTGCGCCGATTGCCGAGCTTACCTTCCATGAAGACCATATGGTAATGCCGGATGTAGCGTCTTGGGAAACGACGAATTGGTTGAAAAAGGAGCTTGAAGACATTCGCTACGGCTTGAAGCCTGATACCCACAATTGGATGTTTCGCGTGTAGCAAAAACTTAGGCGAATCTCTTGTCGACTTTACGTTTTATTGAGCGTTTCTTGATCATGCTCGCGCTCATCGCGCTGGGCATCAAATATTCGGGAGCTAAGGACGGAGCGACATTGATTTTGATAGCTTTCCCCTTGTTGCAAGCTTATTATTTATTGGCTTCGCCTATTTTTTTTTGGAAAAGGAATGAGGCAGGAAAGCTAGAAATGCTGACATTGATTGTCGGCATTTTTTGTGGAATGGGGATATGTTATTCGCTCATCAGCCTGATGATGCACACGCTCAATTGGCTACCTCGGCGGGATATGCTGGAGAATTGTACGCTGATTTTGGTGATGTTGGCTATAGTACTTTTCTGGCTATTCCGGAGGAAAAAGTTGGCGGTGTTTGGTGGGTATTTGGGGAGGGGTTTGGTGTTGTTGGGGATGGTTTGGGTAGTGGGGGTGGTTGCTTGAGGGAGGGTAGGCTTTTGCTTTTAAGCTGGGCTTTGGGATTTGTAGCCAGATGCTACGACCAACGGCGTTTACCCAACAGGAGTCCGTCATTGCGCGGAGGGAGGCTGGGCTGCCTGTCCCGAATTTACTTCGGGAACCGAAAAAGCAATCTCGCAATTAAAGAGCACGTAGCCTGTGAGATTGCTTTGTCCCCGCAGAAGGTGCGGGGCAATGACGAACGATAAAACTCCCTCGCAAGGTCGGACTTGTTCTTCTTCCTGCACTGGCCACAGGTCACAGACGTGCGCCAGCCCGGTATGCAGTAACTATTTTAGGACTTGACTTGCGCGAGCGGAGTTAGAAGCTCAACGTCCCTTTTTTTGCCGAAGCTTTGTGCATTTTTTTTTTGTTGCTTTTGGTAAAACACAATCGACACCATTAATCCCTTCCGAGCCTTTCGCCTTTTCGGTTGTCGTTTTGCCGCTATCACTATCAGTAGTTTCGGTAGAAGTTAGTATCCAGTTGTCGCACGCTGCATTATATTTGTAGTAGCAATACTCATCGTATCCGCCCTTGCCAATAAGCCATTCATAGGTTGTTAAGCACCCTATCCCACATGAACTAATTTGTAATGATTGGAAGGCTACACCTATAGAGAATTTATGAACTTTTCCATTTCCCATATGCATTTCGCACGAGTAAAATGGTTCCTCTGTCGTTGCTCTTTCAAAGTGATAAAAAATACTATCTATAGTATTGTCTTGGTCGAAATAGCCTGATGAAACCTGCACTATTTGCGCTTCTGCTGCGATTGATAATAGACACAAAATTCCGACTATACTATTAATCATCCATTTTTTCGATGGCATTTTTATGTTCATGTTTTTTCTCCCACTTTGAATCTCGCATATCACTAGTGTTGTATTTATATTCACCAATAGGTTTGTTGGTTACTTTGTAAGTTTTACAAGTTTCTTTTAGGTTCATTAAAATCAGAATACGCTTGAGACTTGCTTTCCGAATTTCGAATCCTCATAGTCCACCGTTGATTCCTACGGTGATGTAAATGAAATCATCTTTGTCAGCGCAATTATTCAAATTTCCCCAAGAAGACTGGCCACTCCAATACCATGTAGCAGAGTCACATGCGAGATGGAGATTCGAAGCGACTGTTGTTTCGTTACCATCTTCATATACAATTTGCGCCAGCGCATTCACCAGCGTCAGGCGAGAATTATCCTATTTGTTGGAAGTATAGTTCAGTTTTTAAGGGCAAATTTCTTTTTCACACTTTCAGTTTTTCTGGATCAAAACCTCATTGTACTTTTTTTGTAGGCTTGCAACGTTTAATGCTATTTGCTTTCACTTCTTTTCTAGGGATACATACTACACCGTCAATTCCTACATTTAGCTTTGGATATCGCGTTTTCGTTTTGCCATTGTTATCATTGGTGATATCGACAGAGTATATTATCCAAATGTCACAGCGCGAATTGTACTTATAGACGCGAACTTCCTCATACCCTTGAATACCCCGTATGCCACTGAGAGGTCTCAATGCGTCCTTTACTATCTTCAAGAATTTGTTAAGACTCAAAAACCACTCCGATTGAAAGTTTCCGAATTTTCCCGTTTCCAAGGTGCAATTCACAAACGTAGGACGATCCTTCTACTGGAGTTCGCTCTAAATGATAGGAAATGCTGTCGATTTTCTCATCGTTGTCGAAGTATCCGGCGGCGGTATCAATTACTTGCGCTTGCGATACAACTGGAAAGAAGAGCAAAAGAAGAATTTTAGTCATTCTATAATTTGATTTGCTTTCAACGTACATTCTTTTTCCGGCACTTGATACTGTTTTTTTTTGTCGCTTTTGTAGAGATACATTTTACACCATCTATTCCGATTTTTCCCCTAGGAAATTCAATTTTCGTTTTTCTTGGGTTCAATTTTATAGTTTTTATAGAATACAATATCCAATTATCGCAATCAAGATTGTATTTATAAGTCCGTATCTCACGGTATCCTTGGATTCCTGTATGTAGTTCATAGGTTATGATGCAACCTTTGCCACAATCGTAAATACCTAAAGATTCAATTGCAACACCAATCAAAAAGTTATGAATTTTACCGTTTCCAAGGCGCATCTCACATGCATATGTTGGACCTTCAGATGGGGTATTTTGGAAGTGGTAAAATAGACTATCTATAGTGTCGTCCATATCGAAATAACCAATGGAAGTGTCCGTTGATTGTGCAAACGTGGAGGTAGTGTAAAAAAGAAATAAGAGAAAGAGTTTACTAGTCATCCATTTTTTTGATATTGTTTTCATTGGTTTTTCCAAAATTGAAGTTTTTCATGTTGCTTGTGTTGTATTTGTAAATCCCTATTTCCTTACTGTTTACATTTGAATTGTTACAAATGTCCTGCAGCTTCATCCAATTTAAAATACGTTTCAAGCTAGCTTTGCGTTTGATAAATCCGTTTAACCCACCATTTACACCAATG
>JBDTKK010000030.1:0-7967 GCA_039935335.1 Chitinophagaceae bacterium | reverse complement strand
CCCTGCAAAGCCGCTGCACCGCTTACAATCTCTGTAAGTTCTGTCGTAATTGCGGCTTGCCGTGCACGATTATAGCTAATCTTAAGGTCGCGCAATAGGTCTGCAGCGTTTTCACTGGCCTTGTCCATAGCCGTCATCCGCGCACCATGTTCAGAGGCATTGGCATCCAAAATGGCTTTATAAACTTGGGTGTTCAAAATCTTCGGCATCAAATCCAGCATCAAAGTTTCGCTGCTCGGCTCAAAGATGAAATCGGATTGCTTTTTATTGCCTCCTGTTTTTTCTACACGTGGAATAGGCAGGAAAGGCTCGTTCACAAAAGCTTGAGTTGCGGCGTTTTTAAACTGGCTGTAAATCAGCTCTACACGGTCATAATCGCCTTTCAAAAATCCTTCTTGAGCAAAAGTTGCCGCCTGACGAACATTTTCAAAAGACAAATCACTGAAAACAGTCCAGAAATTATCAACAACCTTGTATTCGTGGCGGAAGAAATATTCGTAGCCTTTTTTACCGAGAGGCAGAATAGTTACGTTTCCTTTCGCCGCTTGAGCCGCATATTTCCCTTCCATCAATTCGCGCGTCAGCTTAATAACATTCGCATTATAGGCACCAGCAAGGCCACGGTCTGAAGTAATCGGAATCAACAAAACACGGTCGGGACTACGCTGCACCGCCAATGGCAAATTAGCATCAGAAGAAAGAGAGCTCACGATATTGGAAAGCATCTCTTGCAGCTTCTGAGAATAAGGGCGCATTTGGGTAATGCTGTCCTGAGCACGGCGCAATTTGGCAGCACTCACCATTTTCATGGCTTTAGTAATCTGCTGGGTGGAGGAGACGGATTTAATCCGGTTACGTACTTCTTTGAGCTGTCCCGACATGGTAGATTTATGCTTTTAGCAGGGCGCGAAAGTACGAAACGAAATTCGAACAAACACAACCCTTATCGGCATAATATTCTCACTTCTTTTCAAAGCAAATCCGAACCTTTTCTCCGCTGTTACCACTGATGCCTAGTTCGTATTTTTTAGTGCCGTCAAAGAGGATTAAATTGGGCGTATTCGGCGGTTCAAAACCTTCGGCGTGCAAATAGACAATCAAAGTGTTATCGCCCTTGCGCAGCGGCAGCGAAAAATGTTTCTTAACCCCGCTCAATTTCTCATTATCCAAAAGCATAGACCCGTTAAAGGCAACGCTTACGACATCGCCATCAACGGTCCAGCCATCCCAGATATCAAAACTCAACGAATCGGCAGTCCAGGTATAGCTTCGAGCGCAGGCATTACTATCTGGCGGGCCTTGCGGTAGCGTAACAGACCGTGCCTCTGGCAGATGAATAACCGCCACGATTTCGGGCTTCTTGGCCGGTGTCAAAACTTTCAAAGTATCTTTTGGAATGGGCTTCAAAATCACGGGTTCAGACTTTTTCACAGTATCGTGCGGCACTTTTCTAACGGTCGGTACTTCCACATTTCTTGCCGTCATTTTAGGAGTCGAAAAATCTAAAGGCGGCGCATCATCAATGATGCTCATAAAGCCACCACCGCAGGAAAATCCATTTTCCTGATAACTTTCAAATTGTCCTGTCCAACGTTCTCTGCCATTGGCTACACTAAGTTTAAGATGCGCACTGAAATAGCAATAAGTCATGCCACTTCTGGAATCGCCGTCCAGGGAGCCTTTTTCCGCAATCCAGAGGTCGGAAGGCGTGACGTATTTGCCCACCAGCGTAGCTTTCAGCCGATTTCCTTGTTTGTAATCAGTTACGGTATAGCCAGTCACTTCTTTGCCTTTCACCATAAACTGCACGTAGTAGGACATCAGTGGCTCACCGGGCATTTGGACATACCCCGCCAAGCGATGGATTTGTTGTCCGAAGGATTGTCCGAAAGAAAGCAGTAAGAAAAGTAGCAGGGTTAAAGAGCGCATGCGCAGCAAAAATAAAGGCAGTTACGCTGTAAGGCTTAACTCACTAGGGTTCCAACCTTCTTTCCAGTAACTACATCGAGAAGATTGCCTGCACGATTCATATCAAACACGATGATGGGCAGTTTATTTTCTTGGCAAAGGGTGAACGCTGTCATGTCCATCACTTTCAATCCACGAGAAATAACTTCAGAAAAAGAAAGGGTGTTGAAGCGCGTTGCCGTTTCGTCTTTTTCAGGATCGGCGGTATAAATGCCATCCACGCGAGTACCTTTCAAAATCACGTCTGCATTGATTTCTATGGCACGAAGCGAACCTGCTGTATCGGTAGTAAAATAAGGGTTTCCTGTTCCAGCACCGAAGATGACCACACGCCCTTTTTCGAGGTGGCGAATGGCTCTACGGCGGATATAAGGTTCGGCAACTTGCTCCATTTTTATCGCACTTTGAAGGCGAGTTTTTACTCCGGCTTTTTCCAACGCCGCTTGCAAGGCCATGCCATTGATGACGGTAGCCAACATGCCCATATAATCTCCTTGAGCCCGCTCAATACCGGTTTCCGCCTCATTCATTCCTCTATAAATATTGCCGCCACCAATCACGATAGCTACTTGCACGCCAATTTCGGTAATCAACCTGATGTCTTTGGCGTAAGCATCGAGCATGGCAGGAGAGATGCCGAAGTTGCGGTCGCCCATTAAAGATTCACCGGAGAGTTTGAGGAGGATGCGCTTGTATTTGGGGAGCATTTTTTAAGGAAAAAATTGAAAGGAAATCTGCGAAGAATGCAGGTGGATTGCGGATGCAAAGAAAGCCAAAAAATAGCGGGCGCGGGGAATTTTACCACGGAGACACAGAGCTACGGAGTTACACGGAGCAAGAGATTGCTCTAATTATTAAAGAGGCAATTCCAAAAAGAGGCACAGAGAAAGAATGTTCAAGCTGGTTCAAAAAAGGCCAAAATTCTTAGGCTAGGAACGGCATCTTCACTACTTGCGCTTTCAGGGCGCGGTCGCGAACCACAACGAAAATGTCGCTGCCTTCAGTACTGAAGTCTTTACGAACGTAGGCCATGCCAATAGCTTTCCCCAGTGTTGGAGATTGCGTGCCAGACGTCACATAACCTATATCTTCTCCAACTGCATTTTGTATCCGATAATGGTGGCGCGGAATGCCTTTATCAATCATCTCAATGCCTACCAGCTTGCGTTCTACGCCTTCTGCCTTTTGTTTTTCAAGAATGGATTTCGCAGTAAAATCTTTGGTGAATTTGGTAATCCAGCCGAGGCCAGCTTCCAGTGGCGAGGTGCTGTCGTCAATATCATTTCCATAAAGTGCAAAGCCTTTTTCGAGGCGCAAAGTATCGCGGGCGGCAAGACCAATCGTCTTCAAACCTTGTGGCGTACCCACCCGGAAAAGCTCATTCCAAACGCGCTCTGCATTGTCGCTTTCATCTTTAAAATAAATCTCGACACCACCAGCACCGGTATAGCCCGTCGCACTGATGATTACATTGTCCACCCCCGCAAAGCGAGCTTTCACGAAGGTGTAATACTTGAGGTTGCTGATATCCGTATCGGTCAGTTCTTGCAAAATCTTGCAAGCATTTGGCCCTTGAACCGCCAACAAAGCCGTGCGGTCGGAGATATTTTCCATATCCACACCGCCGTTATTGTGTTTACTAATCCAGTCCCAATCCTTCTCAATATTGCTGGCATTCACCACAAGCATATAGCTTTCGTTGGGCTCAAGACAATAAACTAAGAGGTCGTCCACAATGCCGCCTTTATCATTGGGCAGACATGAATATTGCACACCGCCAGCTTTCAATTTTGAGGCATCATTACTGGTCACGCGTTGCACCAAAGCCAATGCTGCCGCGCCTTTCAGAATAAACTCACCCATGTGGCTCACATCAAACACGCCTGCATTATTGCGCACAGCATGGTGCTCTTCATTGATAGAAGTATAGGAAATGGGCATGTTGTAGCCGGCAAATTCTGCCATTTTAGCACCGAGCGCAATATGCTTTTCGGTGAAGGGAGTATTCTTCATGTTTCAGTCTTTTTGGAATGGCCGCCGCTTTCTGTGGGGCTAGCGGCAAAGATAATCGCAAGTGCAGAAAGGACGGTTGCGATAGAGGTCTGCAAAAAAGCAAATCGCCCTTGGTGTAGGGGCATAAAAAAAGCCAGCCTGAGAACAGGCCAGCCCCTATAAACCCTACGCAATACTACTACCTCCTTTTGATTTTTACAAACCTGCAATCATATTTCTTTTTTAAAAAAGAAAAAGTGCCATTGTAATAAAGCATTGACAGTAGCGAATGGAGCAAAAAAGATTTCGCAATTATAAGAAACGCTCCAGCATTCCCTTCACAGTGCGATGGCCTACTTTTGCAGGCTCACAAATGTTTACGCAGCAAATGCAGTTCCTTGATTTCGAAAAGCCGGTAGAAGAACTCTACAATCAGATAACGAAGATGAAAGAGCTGGGGGAGAAGAATGGTATGGATGTAAGCGCGTCTGTGGAAGAGCTGGAAGCCGCAATAGAACGCACGCGCAACGAAATTTATGATAAGCTCAATGCTTGGCAACGGGTACAATTGAGCCGCCATCCTGATAGGCCGTACACCCTATATTATATAGATCAGATTTGCAGCAATTTTATAGAGCTTTTTGGAGATAGGCAGGTTCGCGACGACAAGGCTATGGTAGGTGGAATGGCTGAAATTGCCGGACATCCTGTGATGATAATTGGCCAACAAAAAGGAGCAAATACCAAGCAACGCCAGTTGCGCAACTTTGGAATGGCCAATCCTGAAGGTTACAGAAAGGCATTGCGCCTGATGAAAATCGCGGAAAAATTCAATCGCCCCATCATTACGTTTATCGACACTCCAGGTGCTTATCCGGGCATAGAAGCAGAGGAGCGTGGACAAGGTGAAGCCATTGCTAGGAATCTCTTCGAAATGGTGAATCTGAAAGTACCTGTCATCTGCATCATCATTGGCGAAGGCGCGTCCGGCGGGGCTTTAGGCATAGGCATTGGTGATAAAGTGGTGATGCTCGAGAACTCCTGGTACACCGTTATTTCTCCCGAAAGTTGCTCTTCTATCCTGTGGCACGATCGCGACCACAAAGAGCAAGCCGCTGAAGAACTCCACCTCACTTCAAAAGACATGATTGGCTTTGGGCTTGTAGATGACGTATTGCACGAGCCATTGGGCGGAGCACATGCACAACCAGAAGAAATGGCCGGAACCTTGAAAGCATACATCCTGAAATCCCTTACCGAACTGAACACAAAAGATGCGGATACACGCATCAATGAGCGCATTGAAAAGTTCTCCAAGATGGGCTTTTACGAAGAAAAAGTGACGACCGAAATCAACAAAAAGAAATCGCGTAAAAGCGAAAAAGAATCTGAATAAAAAATGGAAACAAACTCTTCATCAGCTCCGCAAACGCTTACTAGTAGCGGCTTTCGCGGCACAGGCGTTGCCCTCGTCACCCCCTTTACTAACAGTGGTTATGTAGATTTTCAAGGGCTTGCCGAATTGGTAAACCATGTTATCAGCAATGGGGTCGAATTTATCGTCGCACTAGGCACCACCGCGGAAACGCCTACGCTTTCCACCGATGAGAAATTGGAAGTACTGACCTCTGTCATCCGGCATACCGCTGGCCGCGTCCCCGTAGTTTGTGGCGTAGGCGGCAACAATACCGCCGATGTCATTGAGCAACTACATCAGTTTTGCGTAGAAGGTGTTTCCGGCATTTTGAGCGTGGTACCTTACTACAACAAACCAAGCCAGGAAGGGATTTACCAGCATTTCAAAGCCATTTCCGCAGCCTGCAAACTGCCCATTATTCTGTACAATGTACCGGGTAGAACAGTTGCCAATATGCTTCCTGCAACTGTCGTTCGACTAGCAAATGATTGCCCCAATATTGTGGCCATTAAGGAAGCAAGCGGCAACATGGCGCAGTGCATGGAATTGGTGGCTACCAAGCCCGAAGGTTTTATTGTACTCAGCGGCGATGATAATTTAATCTTACCTCAAGTCGCTGTCGGTTTTGAAGGTGTCATTTCGGTAGCGGCCAATTGCTTTACCAAAGACTTTAGTGATATGGTGCGTGCGGCGATAAAGGGTGATTTCGCAACAGCACGAAAGCTGCACTACAAGCTGCTTTCGGGCATTGATTTGCTCTTCGCAGAAGGCAATCCGACAGGCGTAAAATTTGTGCTTAGCGAGATGGGCTTGATTCGCAATACACTTCGACTTCCGTTGGTTCCTACGTCGGGAGTTTTGGAAGGGAAATTGAAAGATTTCTTAGCAGGAATGGAAAAATAATTTCGCGATAAATTCAAGCCATTAAAGGGCAATTTGGAAGCATTACTTTCAGGTTGCCCTTTTGTTTTTTCTAAAGAAATTGCGAAGGAATTAGTCGCTGAAAATTTGAACCTAAAAATCTACGTTGCCGAAAGGAAAATGGAATCTGGCTTCCTGAAATGGCCACGGGTTCTTACCTTCAATTTGGATAGAAAATGAGTGAGCAGCAAAACTTATTGATCCCCAAAAAAGCACTCAACAAAGCTTTTCTAAAAGCAAAAGTGAGCCGTATTGAAATAGAATATTTCAAGAGTCAACTCATAACCCTACTCGACGGCAGCAACGATGCCGAGAGCGAGGAATTTCATAAAAATCTTGTTTCCGATTTTCTCAAAGACACCTATTACAAGCAGCAACATTTCATAAATACCAAAGGCCGAAATGACCTTGTAATTCATAATGGGCCGAATGCAAAAACCACAGTCGGAGTAATTATTGAAGCGAAAAATCCGAAGAACAAGGGTGAGATGCTTACTGCCAAAAACCTGAATACCAAAGCGTTTCAGGAATTAGTACTCTATTTTCTCCGGGAAAGAATTTCACTGAGAAACCTCGAAGTAAAACATCTGATTGCAACCAACATCAACGAATGGTTTTTGTTTGATGCTTCCCTATTTGATAGGCTTTTTGCCCAAAATCAAACTTTAGTACAGCAATTCAAAGACTTTGAAAGCGGGCGACTGACCGACACAAAAACCGATTTTTTCTACAAACAAATTGCCGAACCCTTTATAGCAAACGTTTCCACGGAAATCGCGTTTACCTATTTCAATTTCCAACACTATCAAAAAACACTTCGAAATACCAACAAAGAAGATGATAAATCGCTGATTGCGCTCTACAAAATATTATCGCCTGCGCATCTTTTAAAACTGCCTTTCGCCAACGATAGCAATAGCTTGGACAAGGGATTTTACAACGAATTATTGCACATAGTTGGCCTTACTGAAATTAAAGACGGCGGCAAGAAACTTATACATCGAAACAAGGCTTCGGACCAGCATTCGGGCACCATTTTGGAAGATGTGATTATCCAGTTGGATAGTCTGGATAAGCTAACCCGTTTGCCGAAAGCTTCGCAATATGGTCATAGTGTCCAAGAACGGCTGTTCAATGTTGCGCTGGAACTTTCTATTACTTGGATAAATAGAATTCTGTTTTTAAAATTACTGGAGGCACAGTTGGTTAGGTACAATACTTCTGGGCAGCGAAACCCAAATACTACAAAAGCCTATTCCTTCCTAAACCTTGAAAAGATTAGGAACTATGACGATTTAAATAGCTTGTTCTTTCAAGTTTTGGCGCGAAAACATGAAGACCGAAATGACGATGTAAAGAGCTTGTTTGAGAAAGTACCTTATCTAAATTCCTCACTTTTTGAACCTACTGAATTAGAACAGGTTACCATTTTTATCAGTAATCTGAAGGGCGATAAAACTATTCCTCTACTATCAACAACAGTTTTAAAAGATAATAATGGGAGGAAACATACTGGGCAACTAAACACACTTGAATACCTTTTTGCGTTTTTGAATGCATATGATTTTGGTGGTGAAGGCTCTGGAGACATCCAAGAAGACAACAAGACCTTGATAAATGCATCGGTACTTGGGTTAATTTTTGAAAAAATAAATGGTTATAAGGATGG
>JBDTKK010000029.1:0-6095 GCA_039935335.1 Chitinophagaceae bacterium | reverse complement strand
TGTGTGCAGGTTGCGCTATTGGCACTTGCGTCTGTGGCTTTGTAAGTTCTGGTGATTGTGTACTTATTTGCACAAGTCTGATTGCTGACTGCATCGCCTTCCCATGTTACTGTCGGCGTACCGCAATTGTCCGCTGCCGTTACTAAAGCGTTATTAGGCGCAGGCACATCACCCGTGCATTGAACTGTTTGCGCAGTGGGGCAGCTAATAGTTGGCGGTGTGGTTTCCCGAACACCGTTAAATGTCCCACCCGGAATCGTGAGACCATGGGTAACTGAACATCCGGAAGTACCAAAATCATCATCTATAACAGAAACTTGCGTTGTACTGCTCGTACCTACAGGCGCATTTATTACAGGAATAGTAGTTGTAATTCCGGTGCTGTAATTATAAGGCCCTAACGCTACGTTCGTGCCGCCCACATTAAATACCACTTTAAATTTCCCGTCGCCAGTAATGGATGCGCAGGCAAGATGGTTTACCGTGATATTTACAGGAATGTAATCGTCAGATGTGTTGCACGGAGTGCCATTATCGTTTGGCGTCCCTGTTGAATTACTGAAGTTGGTTACAGGGCAACTTGAACATACAGGAGGCGGTGGCGGAGTAAAGCTTCCATTTGCAGTTATTCCACAATTGGACCAACATGCAACATTGGAATACGGAGTTACACTTAAAGTGCCGCCTATATATGGGGTATGAATTACTCCATACGAATTCCTGCCAGTCCCACAAGAAGTTGTTACACCAAATACTGTCGGGCTTAAAGGTACAATGCTACCCGAAAAAACGGCTTGAATCGCATAGTTGGTACCATTAATAGTAATGCCAGATTGGTTGGCATCCGTTATACAAGCTGTTTCGCTTGTGAAATGGTAGGATTGAACATACCAGGTCAGCGAACCGTCCTGCTCTTGATTTACTCTGATTTCCCAAGTGTGGGCAAAGCTCGCGACTGATATCAGCATCAGCGTGAGTAATGATAGAATTTTTTTCATGATCGAAAAGATTGGTGTTTTGAATTAGAAAAGGTTTTGAAAATTAAGTCCGGTAAGCATGGGAAGCACAGGGTAAGGTCAGTCAATAATGCCATGCGGACATGGTCTGTAAAGAGGTAATCAAATTGCAGGAGGCTAGAAAACAGAAATCGCTATTGGTTCATTGTAATTCACAATTACCAATCTTTTCACAATGATAGCACTTGTATGACAAACCTGTGCATTTTGCATACATTAATTAATAATAGGCTTGTAATATGCTTATGACATGTATTTTATGATTGCATGCTTCATGAAAATAATGAAAACCCAAAGTGTGGATGTAAAGTCACTTATCGCAATTTTCCTTGGAGGAGTTGAAAAGTGGAGAGTAGAAGCAGATTATTAAAGTGCTCCAGAAATTGCCTTCGCGAGCGCAAACTCATGTGTTTGATGTCTAGGATAATTCCGTTTTTATGGGCGAGATTAAAAAAGTCATAGCCATTCGTTTTTTTGGATGTCGCAACAGCGATGGGCAAGGGTTTCAGAGCAATCCCATCGTCTAGCGGAAGAAATTTGTCAGGAGGAAAAATCTTCATGCCATAAGCGTGGTTGAGAAAGACGTTGGGAGCAAGGTGCGCCAGAGTGATGTACAGAACCAAGAATCCCTCGTCAATCAAAATCTGAAAACGTTGGAGCATGGCAGCGGTATCCACTTCATCATTGCCAAGGCCGTAGAAATTATGGCCGCCTTCCACACTTAGCAGCACATGAATTGTATCCAAATCGGCAGGGTTATAATCACTCCAAGTACGCAGAAGTTTTACCTTATTCTTGGAAAAATTTCCATCTCCAGGATCCGGTTTTCGAAACAATTGTGTGCGTTCTTCTTTATGGATTTCTTGGTAATCGATGGAGTTGTTGCCAAGCGATTTAACACGCGCCAGGTCAATTTCCTTCCCATACAGAAGTGCTCCTAATAGTAGGATGGATTGCTGCATCATGGCCGATTCCGGCGCATAAATCGGTACGCAAATTAGGTTCATCCCCGAGATTTGTGCAATTTGTCCCAGCGAGGCTTGCGAACCCAGCGCATGACCAAAAGCGCCATCAGCTACTTTGATGGTGTACCATGCCGAACGCTGTTTTGCAGGTGATTTAAAAAGCGTTTTCATTGCTGGATGCAAATGCAAATCGAAGAAGTGTTGGCTCATGATAGGATGTTTTTAAGTTTATTTACAAACATAGAAATAAATTTTAGAAAAGATGTGCAACTACACAAGGTATTTACCGCGCAGAATGCTTTATCAATCTAACTGCTCCGCGAAACAATGGGCGTAAGTTTACCTTAAATTGCAGCCCGAAATGAAAATCAGGTATAATGGTAATTTGCGTAAAAACGTCAGGCTATACGTTCAAGTTATCGGCCTAACTATTGCATTACTTTCCTGCACAATAGGCCCGGAACAAAGTCAAGCCTCAAGCAGGGTATTTCCACAAAGTGCTAACAAGAATAATAATGCTGAAAAAGGATTTCCAGAGTCCTTTGAGTTCGGACATAAACCAGCCTACGCACAAGGCGATATCCAGCTCAAAACCGGATTATGGCGGCTGAATGGTGCGTTATTGGGCAAGACGGAAAAGGACAAAAAAGCCGACGAATGTTCCTTACGCATGGCTACTGGCGGCAGCCTGACCATGCTTTTCGATATCCTGAGTCCGGTAAAAGAAGTACGCTTTCTGAATGCTAATTTTGGCGATGATGAAGCCTCCAAATTATCCCTTTGGATTTCTACAGATAGTGGCATGCATTGGACGCAGGTCGGTGAAGAAACTCCCGTTTCAGAACAAGTTTTAAGCTCGCAGTCTTTTATAGTTGATGCAGATCAGCCTGTTCGCTTTAGCCTTCATAATGATGGGGATGGCAGAGTGAATATTGATGACTTTACGGTAATTACAAAAAGTGGTCACGATGTTTCAGCGGCTGAACGTACGAGCACCCAAAATGCAGCCATGCGGGATGATAATATGGCCTTGGGCAATCCCAGTAATGCGACCACTAACAAAGAAAACTCGAACAATTTTCTCCTTGTCCGTCCTCAATATACCTTGTCGTACAATAACGAAAAGGGAATGGCAAATTGGGTGAGCTGGCATCTAAATATGGCCTGGCGCGGAACGGCTACAAGATGCAATTGCTTTTTGCAAGATGAGTCTCTTCCGAAGTCGTTCAAGAAAGTCTATAATACGGATTATCGCGGAAGCGGCTTTGATCGTGGCCATCTCTGCCCGTCCGATGATCGGACAAACAGTGCTGAAGATAATGCGGCTACTTTTTTGATGACCAATATGTCTCCGCAAAGCCATGAATTGAATACTCAACCCTGGGAAAAGCTGGAGGAATATGAGCGGCAATTGACGGCACAGGGTAATGAAGTTTACATCATTGCGGGAGCTTATGGCAGCGGAGGTGTCAATAAAGAAGGCAAGACATGGACTACCATTGGCAATGGAAAGGTGCTTGTGCCTTCTCATTTTTGGAAAATTATAGTCGTGCTCCCGAATGGCAACGACGATATTCATCGGATAAACGCAAAGACAAGAGTGATTGCAGTAGATATGCCCAATACACAAACCGTAAAGGAGAAAGAGTGGTTTGCGTATCGTACTTCCGTAGCTGATATTGAGGCCAAAACGGGAAATAACTTCTTTAGTAAGTTGCCTAAAGCGATTGCGGCGGCGTTAAAATCCAAGGTTGATAGCGAAAGCTTTGAATAGGCTTTGTACTAGGTTTCTGTGGCTTCTGTCTTGAGGATAGTTTGTGCATCTGTTCCCAAGCTGGCGATGAGAATGGACAAATCGATTTGCCCTCCTTTGATGATGACAATATCCCGCGCATTTTTCTTTAGCAGATCAAATAAATCATTCCATTGCTTCACATAGGCTTGCATGTCGGGCTGCGATGGATTGGCCATCCGATTAATGTCCGCTAAGAAAGCCGTACTATCCATTATTGTTTGCGAGTTTACGGGAATCTTGAGATTGGATTCGATGGCTTTTTGCAAACCGGCCACATCGGATACATCGGGCCAGTCTAAAAGTGTAACGGGGCTGTCCGACTCAGTCATGTAGATCATGTTGGAGAGGGCGGTGGAGATTTGGGGGAGTTGGTTCATAAGGGGGAATTTTTGTTTGGGGATTTAGAAGTGAGAATTACGAAGGTAAATTGCAATTCCCTATTTCTTCAAATGTTCGTTGAACTTGAGATTGGATAGAAACAAAAAATATGCCGGTTTCGATTATGATTTTTGGTAAAAAATGCCTATCATTACGCCCTGTAAATCTTAGATGAATCGTTCTCCCATTTTTGCGATAATAGTACTTTCTACCATTGCTTTGCAATGTTGCACTACAGGTGACGATAAAGGATGTAACAGCTCTCCTCACTCTACAGAAGTTCGAGTGGTTAGCGCTCAAATCCCAGATTCTACACACGAAAATAAAGCCAATTACTCCGTTTATTTGGAGAACTCACTCAGTGTCAATGGGTATTTAAATGTAAGTGGTGATGGGAGTTTTAAAGATGTCGTTTACAGTTTAATCACGTCGATAAATGGATTTCCTGACAAGAAATCGCTTAATCTTTACGACATCAACACCGAAATAATTCCAGTTTCTAGAAATGCAAATGCGGTCGATGTGAATGCTTACATCACCAATCTTGATGCAGAAACATTTAGGAAGCGAAGCAAAAAAAAAGGTGGAAAGCAATCAAAAAGCGATTTGGCAGGTGTATTCAAAATGGTGCTTGATAGCACTGGTAGCAATACTGTAAGCATTTTAATTTCGGACTGCATTTTTTCACCTGACAAGGGAAATGCGCTGGATTATCTAAGTCAACAAAAGGCTGCTATTCAAGGGTACTTTCAAAACACGAAGCTTTCAACCCTTGTACTAAAATTCCAGTCTGATTTTGATGGGGCGTACTACTATCAGGATAACTTCCCAAAAAACAGTTTGTTTAAAGATCGTCCTTATTACATGACCTGTATTGGCCCTGAAGAAGCTTTGCGAAAACTGTATGACTATGTAGATGCAAAATTTAAAGCAAAAGCCTTTAAGGACTTTTTATTTTTGACACCGAATCGTAATTTTCAAGTGAACCCGATGGTTGTAATAAACAACCAGTATTACGACTATGAACCTGATTGCCCATTAATTATTACGAGTCCTAAAAAAGGAGAGGATGATAATATTTTTAAAATTCAGCTTTTGGTGGATTATTCCGAATTACCGCTAAGCGAGAATTATCTTGTGGACACAGCTAACTACAATTTGTCTTCAGGTTATCGCATTGAAAGTATAAAACCTATTAAACTAGCAAATTCTTCAGCAACACACGAAATTGTGCTTGTTTCTGGTACGATAAAGCCAAGATTGGTAAACGTGAGTTTGAATTGTCACTTACCTCATTGGGTAGACTCTACGAATATTGATGCAGATAAGGGCAAAAGTCCCGATGAACTTAAAGGAAAGACATTTGGGATTCAATATCTGTTGGGCGGAATGTTTGATGCTTATTATCCTCCAAATCCAAAGTATTTTTCATTTTCTATTCAAGTAAAGAACTAAACCGTCTTCGAGCCAATGAGCTTTTTTGATTACCCCCCACGCTTCAGCTATTCGCGCGACTTACATCAGCACTTGAAAGGTTTATCCACTACTTGTGAATACAACAGCAACTCAATTTATCAGTTTGTGTCGTTGATTTTACTTGTTGTAATGGTGTTGACAATCGTAAATTATTATTTTGGTATTTTCAATCATCCTCGATATAGGCGTAGGTGGGTTTGGTTCTTGAATGTCATACTTGCGAGCATTATTGTTGGTATTACCGCTTATTTTTCATCGGCAGCAGGGTTGCCAGCTGAGAAGCATTGCCAAAGTATTCATTTTACCAGTATGGATTGTGTGCTATTTGCAATTACTGCGATGATTTACACGGCTATTGTTGCATTTCTCTTTTCTGTTCTTGTGAAACGGTGGAGCGTGGTAAACAAGAAAATTCCTTTTTAAAATTCTCATTCTGATGGCTTTATATGTTTTTGGGATTGGTGG
>JBDTKK010000028.1:0-3405 GCA_039935335.1 Chitinophagaceae bacterium | reverse complement strand
CTCCAAAAGGCTACTATCGCCTGAAGATGATTGACTTGGATGGAACATATACTTACAGCGAGACGATTACAGTAATAACCAATTGTGCTCCAAGTGCGATAAAAATCTTCCCGAATCCGGTAACGAGTGTGGTGCATATCCAAGGCATAGAAGCGGGCGACCAAGTGAAGATTATGGATGCGTTGGGTCAGATAGTGACCTCCGCAGTATCACCGGGCAATATAGCGACCTTGGATCTGACTCCATATGCTCCAGGCGTGTATTCAGTATTGATAAGCCACGGTGCAGCGATGCTGAAGGCCGGGCAGGTGGTGAAGCAATAAGAGTTTGATTCCTTCTTGAATAGAACATAGATGCCGCCTCGGAGTTTATCTGGGGCGGTTTTATGTGGGAGAAAATTGGTGGTATTGTCAACTTCCTAATGTTCGGATTTTGATTTGCTCAGCACATTCCATACAGCAACAAGCCCTGAAAAGGCGAAATTCGATAGCAAGGGTGTAACGCGCCCCTCGCGAGGTGGAAAATAGTAGTCTAACAGATAAAAGCTCGGCAGGAATCAGGTCTATGTCGTATTTTTCGGACAAAATAAAATGCTACACTAATGGCCCAGACCTTTTTCGTCAAATGTGAGCTTGGCTCCAATCCTGATTTTGAAGTCCAACTTACCGTAAAAATTGGTTATGGTCATCGTAGTATTTCTACAATGAAAAAGGGAAAAGGAAAATTCATCGTGTCACCTCCGGCAAGTGGCGACGGTGGATATGTGGATGAATTTGTTATCCCACTTGGTAAGAATAAGGATTTGTCAGGCGCTAAATTTTCCGTACTCACTACAGTTACCCAAGTCACTACAGATCCAAACACAAGCGTCACGATATCCGTTGATAACGGCGATAATGAAGAGGGGGATTTTAGAAAAGAGCTTGCCACAGGTATAGGTTCCACCGTCTCCTACGATGCCGAAATTCGTTTTGAAACTCAAACCAATACAAGCATTCTATGAAGATACTTTCTTGCTTAGCTTTCCTGCTCAGCATTTCTTGTTCAGCAATGGCGCAAGACGATGCTACCGTAGATTTACTCCAAACTCCCTACTCGCCAGCGGCCAATCTGATAGGCACTTCACCCTCCGATGTGCAAGCATTTACCGACCCTTCGGCATTCGCCCTTTCCATCCAGCAGGCATCCAAAAATCTTAGCAGTTTCCCCGGAAATTATGCCGTAGATATCGCTCCGGCCTGGCTTTTTTTTGGTAAGAATATTTCTTATAAAAGCTTTACTGAGCCAGACAAAAAATCGAATATCGCTGCTCATATTTGGCAATCCTTGGTCATTTCTGCAGCCACCCGTTCGGCTGATTCTGCTACAGAAGGTACCGGCATCGGACTAGCTTTTAAGTGCAGCATTGTCCGAGGGAAATTACTCCCTACCACCCTTCAGCAATCAGATGCAACCCTCGATTTGCTGCGAAAAGTGCATGCTGTAATTGAAGAAGAAGTGGACGAAGCCAAAGCAACGGAAGCCTATCAGAAAGCCGACGAAGCAGGGGACACCCAAACGCAAATGGACATTATTAATGCGGCTCAGATAAGAGGGGAAAGCAAGGCTGTAGAGGCACGCAAGGCTTTGGAGAATGCTGTGAAAGCAATCAATTTTAAACGCTACGGATTTAAACTGGATTTGGCAGGAGGCTTGAGCTTCCGATTCCCAAATGATATTTTTGAAAAAGGAAGAATCAACAAGTCTGGCCTTTGGTTAACGCTGGGTTATGAAACACCCAAAGGCTTTACTGCGGTGGGAATTGTCCGGTATTTATATAATGACAACCAACTTTTTGCCGATGAAAATGAGCTGATTCACGTTGGCGACCTTGCTACTTTGGATGCAGGTGCAAGAATAATTTATGCTGCACCACAATCAAAGTTTGCAGCAAGCTTTGAAGGAGTTTATAGAAGTGTGGTTAGCCGCACTGACGTAGCCACAACATGGCGTGCCACACTGAATTTGGAGTATGATGTAAGTATCAACAAGAAAATCAGTTTCGCATTGGGGCGAGATTTTGATGGAAGCTTTCAAAAAGAGGGAAACCTCATTGCCGCACTAAACCTAATTTTGGGCTTTGGGAATAAACGTTTCAAAAGCAATTAGAGCAAATCCAGCCTTAGTTTGGGATTTAGATTCGGAATTTTATAGGCATTTTTCCCAGCCAAAACATACTATCTTCCTCGCTTTTTAGTTATTATCGTAGCGTGTCCTTTTTGAGCATAAAAACTTTTCCTCCGCTTTTCCTATTTCTTCTGCTACTCTGCCTTTGCGTTGGCAGCAAAAACGTCTATGCCCAAGCGAGATTTAATGTTGATAGTGCCACGAAAGCACGTCAGGCACAGTTGGAAATCTCGAGAACAGAACAGCGTAGAGTTTTAGATTCCTCACGTGTAGCTAGGAAAGCAATAATTGACTCCACCAGAGAGACAATGAAGCACCACCTTGACTCTATGCGCACAGAGCGGCAGGGACGTTTGGATAGTTTGAAAGAAGTACGTGCAGCGCGTGCCGCCGAACTCCAAGCTATTCGCAAACACCGTGAAAGTCGCCAATACAGAGATAGTGTGAAGAATGCTCGGGAGGAAAAATTGGCTTCAATCAGAGATGTTCAACGCGTCCATTTGGATAGCACGAAAAACGCAAGACAGCGCATAACGGACAGCCTTATCGATGTGCGCGAAGGGGCTACTGCCGCCCGGAGAGCCATCCAAAAACGAAGGAGCGATAGCTTGGCCGTTATTCGAAATTATCGGAACGGCAAACGCTTTTCAGACAGTGTAGCCATTTTCCGGAAATCGCGCTTGGATAGTTTGCATGAGGCCCGAAAGGCATTTACAGATAGCCTTACAACCGCGCGGAAGGCAAGATTGGATTCCCTCAAGGCAGCTAGAAAGGTGATAACAGATAGCCTTACAGCCCTGCGGAAACAACGTACCGATTCCTTAAATATTAAACGGAAACAGCGTGCAGATGCCACCGCAAAAAGAGATGATAAACGTAAGCGAGATCAGAAAATAAAAGAGAAACAGGCAGAGCTGAAATTCAACCTCGCCATTGATTTGAAAATCAAAAAGAAGCGGTCGGTTTACAGTAACGAAAACATGCTGAAGAAGAAATGGTCGCCGGTACGGCGCTTCTTCCAAAACACTTACACGCACTACAACTATTACTTCAACGCCAATCGGAAAATGGACGAAGCTGAAGCCAATATGCAACGATCGGCAAAGGATAATTGGGAGGAACGGATACCACTCTTCGACTTTGATCCAGTCAAAGATTCAACGCGTTTTTCGGCGGATATGGATAGTGTGATTCAGAAGACTTCTCTCGGCATTCAAATCCACGACCCGCGTACCAAAT
>JBDTKK010000027.1:0-4556 GCA_039935335.1 Chitinophagaceae bacterium | reverse complement strand
GATACAATTTTTTGCACCAAGTCTGTACACACGAGACAATATTGTTGATTCCGCTAATTGGCGTTTATTCGCTCAGGCTAACTTGAATGAGGCCAAAAGATACCATGTCACAGCACCTGTGTATGCCTACATCCAACCGCAATACGCCACCACCGCCATTTTTTTACCAGCAAGTTATTGGCAATATCAGCTAGAACAACTATACCAAATGGGTTATGATGGTGCAATCATTTGGACTTCTAATAAAGACAGTAGTGGCAAGGCACTAGATTTTAATACTGCCACACAGCAGGACTGGTGGAATACCACACTCAATTTTATAAAAGAAAAAAACATAAAGGCGCAATAGAAAAACCAAGGTGGACGACTAAATGTTTTACGCCTACGCCTTGTGACCACTGTGAAACACCGTTGCAACCGAAAGTAGAAACCCGCTCCCGCAAGCATACCTCTTAGTCTTCTTCACACTTTCTGGAGAAAAATAGCCGTACCAATTATCGTCAACGCTCCCGCAAGCATGACCCGTAAGCCTGCGCGCAGCCTGCTTGTGGGAGAATGTAGGAAGAAGTACTTTCCTGCTTATTTTGAAATTATTGCCTTAATAATGTTTTTGAAATAAACTTAAAAAAATCAAAAACCGCAAGCAGACTAGTCACAGGCAGGCCAACGCTTTGGAAGCCACGCAGTATGTGTACCGGTGCTCGGTTGCCCTATTTGTTGTACTTCAACTCCTCCGGCCAATTTTATTGGTTTCATATATTTTATTAATTTTAAACGCTAATTTACAGTGGGCAGCGGAAGGGTTACCGTAGGTTTAGTTCAACAAAAGATTTTGTGCAAGTGGGGCTTGACCTTGTAACATCAGCTAATTGCACGTCCCAGCTTCAGAGACGGCAGACGAATATTTATCGGCTTTTGTACTTAACTTCATAAATATATTTTCAATCAGCAGCGGTTGTCGGCAGACGAAATACTAATTCCCAACCTGCATAAAGGCCTGTGACCGGTACGCCATTTCTGTGAACAACTTACGAATTTTAAGGTTTCTTTCTAACGAAACTTTTCTTATCTTTGCGCGGACAGTAAAAAGGAATGGACAAACTTTTTGAGATCATATTTTTAGAAGAAGCATTTGCCTTTTTGCGTGACCTTGACAAGAAGTACTATGAAAAAATATTGTACAATATTCGTAAGGCACAAAACGAGCACGACCCTGAACTTTTTAAAAAACTTACAGATGAAATTTGGGAATTTAGAACACTTTATCAAGGCTTTCATTATCGGCTACTTGCTTTTTGGGACAAGACTAACACCGCAAATACTTTAGTAATTTCGACACACGGATTTATCAAGAAACGTAGTAAAGTTCCAGACAATGAAATTCTAAAAGCGAAGCAACTACGGACAAAATACTTTGAATACAAAGACAATCAACTTAAAAAGAAAAAATAATGAAAACATATTCGTTAGACCAAGTTCAAGACAAACTAATTGGCAAAGTTGGTACCGCCAACAGGGACAAATTTGAGTATGAACTACAAATGGACCTAATCGGTAAAGCAATTAAGCAGACACGCCAAGAACGTCATTTGACACAGGAAGAATTGGGCAAACTTATTGGCGTACAAAAAGCTCAAATTTCACGACTTGAAAGTAATGCCAGCAATGCGACAATGGACACTTTAATGAGGGTTTTTACAGCTTTGAAAGCGAAAGTGAAATTGCAAGTAGAATTACCCAATTTAAACATTAGCGTAGGAAAATAAAACGGCGTACACTGAAGGTTTCGTTGCGCCCTAAGGGAAAGCAATGATCCGCTGCTGCGGAGAACAGCCTGCCCGCCGTAGGAGGGAAACCCGTCAAGGGCAGAATAACACTATGGAGTTATCGAGCAGTTTTATTGGCCGTTCAGCAACGGAATGTGTTGCAATTTTGATTTGCCCGTGCTAAAAAAACTAAACTACGAAAATCCACGCGTTTTCAACACAAAAAAGACCCAGTCCATCTCCGTAAAAATTACCACCTAAATTGCCAAAAAACGATTCATCATTACATCATGGCAACATTCGGAAAAACCTGGTGGGGACAACAATGGCTACACACACTCTCCAACATAGATTACGATAATAGACTGCCTCGGGGTGCAACCTATGCACGCAAAGGTGCCGTAACCAAAATCACCATCAAGGAGAATCAGATCAACGCCAAAGTAGCCGGTAGTAGGCCGAAACCTTACAAAGTTGACGTAATTTTGCCGCCGTTTTTCGAACCCGAACTGGGCAAATTTATTCAGGCACTTGCCAGCAAGCCAGTGATTATATCCAAGCTTCTGAACCGAGAACTTGACCCCGAAGTATTGGTGATTGCCGAGCAAATGGGACTAAAAGTTTTCCCGAAACAATGGACCGACTTCAAGATGCAGTGCTCCTGCCCCGACTGGGCTGTCCCCTGCAAACACCTGGCGGCGGTGATTTATAAAGTAAGTGCCGAAATAGACAATAACCCTTTTCTAGTGTTCGATCTGCACAAGGTCGACCTCATCGCCGAGCTGAAAAAGTTGGGCATCGTCGTGAGCAAAGATTCCCTGCGTATTCCCCGACTTTCGGAATTGTACTTTGATAGCTTTAAAAAGAAAGCGGCTAGTTATGATCCCGAAAATGCCTACAAAAAATTATCGTTTTCGGATTTAAGTCCTATCCACGAGCCGCTTACAGCTTTGCTTGCAGACAATCCGGTGTTTTATCAAGGGAATGGCAATTTTAAAGAAACGTATTGCGCCACACTAGGAAAAGTGGTGCGCAATGCCCAAAAAGTGGTGCAGGGTAAAATAGCCCTGCAGAGCCTTTTTATCAAAGCTACCCAGGCAGAAAAAGGCATCGCCCACCGCGACAATAACCACATCACTATCGACGAAAAATACCAGCCCAAAATATTTGTAAACGATACGCAATTTTCGTTTTTGGATTTCCTGCACCAATTGGCTCAAGTGCCGTCTGCTCAAACCACCAACTTCCAACCCTCTACCGCTTCACTGCATACAGTCTTGCATTTTGCCACACATTTATTGGCAAATGGTGCCATTGTACCCCAAATTGTACAATTAGAAAAAGGTGGTTTTTCGATCAGATGGCTGCCGGCTATGTTAAGCAAAGCGGTAAGGGAATTGGTAGAAAAACTGGAAAATATTTTACCTCCTGCGGTTTTTATTTGGGAAGAAAAAACGAAGAAAAAACCAATCAATAAAAATGCGGGCTTCAACTTATTGTCGCTGTTTATTACGGAGATCATCCAATTATTGAACGACCGAGCCAAGGAAGATTTATTTGAAAATTTATTTTTCTCGAATCAGGCTTATGCTTTTAATAAACCAGGAGAAGAAGCATTGAGCGGTGGGATATTGGTCTGGTTGCAAAAATATTTTCTGGCACAAGGCCAATACAAACCACAAATTGTGGTGGAAGAATTGCCTAACGAAAACTTTCAAATAATCATCAACGTCGAGGGACGCGCAAATGCGCTGGACGAAGCTATTCCGCTACGCGAAATTTTGAACTCCGTGACTTTTGCAGCTACCCGATATGAGGTATTGCAATCACTCACTCAACTAAGCGCTTTCATTCCCGGCCTAGATGCCCATATCAATTCCGGAGCGAACGAACCGATTGTGATGAGCAATGAAACCTTCACGCCGTTTCTATTGCAAATCATTCCCGCTATCCAATTGCTAGACATCAATATTTTGCTGCCTAAAGCCTTGCAGGAAATTTTGAAGCCCAAGCCCAGCTTGAAGTTGAAGCGAAAGTCCAGCAACAAATCATTTATTCGTCTGGATCAACTATTGGATTTTGATTGGCAAATCGCCATCGGTGATAACCTGATGGAACAAGAAGAATTCAGCCAACTGATGCAGCAATCGGAAGGGCTGATCAAGTACAAGACCAGCTACATTTATGTCAACGCTGCTGACCTTCAAAAAATTCATAGACACTTTGCCACAACTGCGGATTTTACCCCAATTCAATTGCTCCGTACTGCGTTGACTGGTGAGTATGCAGGCGCAAAAATTGGCTTGACGGACGAGGTAAAAGCATTAATTCACGAGCTTACCAATTTCCAGGAAATCCCCTTGCCCAAAGGGATTAACGCCTCCCTCCGCCCCTATCAGGTGCGCGGTTATTCGTGGATGTATCGCAATGCACAAATCGGTTTCGGCAGTGTAATAGCCGATGATATGGGTTTGGGTAAAACCCTACAAGTGATCACCACCATCCTAAAATACAAGGAAGATGGATTGCTCATGGAAGAGAAAGCCCTGGTAGTGGTGCCCACAGGCTTATTGACCAATTGGCAAGCAGAAATTGAAAAATTTGCTCCCAGCCTCAAGACGAAATTATTTCATGGCACCAACAGGAAGCTACCAAAAGATAACGGCTATGATATTCTGCTCACCTCTTACGGGATAGCCAGGAGCGATGCCTCCAATCTAAAAAAGATGAAATGGCATACGCTGATAATTGATGAAGCACAGAACATTAAAAACCAGGATACCGCGCAGA
>JBDTKK010000026.1:0-5283 GCA_039935335.1 Chitinophagaceae bacterium | reverse complement strand
GATGCCCAACAACGATTTTGACGTAATAATTATTGGAGCCGGCCTGGGCGGTTTGCTTTGCGGCGTCATGCTAGCTAAGGAAGGAAAGAAGGTCTGCATTTTGGAGAAAAACCGTCAGATTGGTGGCTGCCTGCAAACCTTTGCTTTTCAGAAAAAAGTGTTTGATGCTTGTGTGCATTATGTAGGCGGACTTCGCGAAGGAAGTGGCCTGAACAAGATATTTTCTTACGCCGGGATTTTGGATAAGCTTTCGCTCAAAAGCCTTGATACGCGTGGCTTTGACAAAATTATTTTTGGCGAAGAACAGGTTGAATATCCTTTGGCAAATCGGGTGCATTTTGTTGAAAGTCTGTTGCCCTTTTTCCCAAATGAAAAAAATGCTTTGCAGGAATATCTTCGGAAGATTTCAGAGGTGGTTTCTCATTTCCCCTTGTACAATTTGCGCTCTGGTGAAGCTTCAGAAAAGGATGCAGTAGTAGGCTTGGATTTGATGCAGGTTTTGCGCGGCTTAACCTCGAATGAAAGGTTGGTAAAAGTCCTTGCAGGCAATAACTTCTTGTACGCCGGAATTGACGGCCAAACACCGTTTTATGCGCATGCTTTGAGCATGGATGGCTTCTTGCACAGTGCAGATAAAGTGCTGCCGGGTTCCTCGCAAATCGCTAAGTTTTTGTGGAAAGAATTAGTGACTCACGGTGGCCAAATTCTACGAAATAGCGAAGTGAAACAACTTGAGGAAGTGGAGGGGAAAATCATTTGGGCGATGACGGCAGATGGACAAAAATGGCAGGCCAAAACCTTTATTTCGGCAGTTCCCACTTCAGTCCTTTTGTCGCTAACCGATAGCAAAGCTTTTCGTCCCGCCTTCCGCGAGCGGGTGAAGACAATGCCGCATACTCCTGCGGCAGTCATGCTCAATCTTGTCCTGAAACCCGCTACTGTCGCGTATCCCAGACGAAATATTTATTGGCATCCATCAGGAAATGTCTTTGGGAAGGAATCGGAAAGTGGAATGGTTTGGCCGGATACTCAGGCGTTCTTTTATAATGAAGATGAACAAAATCCCGGCTGTGCAGAAAGCTTAAGCATTCTTACTTATGCAGAAGGTGGTTCGTTTTCAGCTTGGGAAGATTCCCTGAATATCACAGGCATTCATGCGAAGCGAAATGAAGCTTATGAATGCCAAAAGGAGGAAGTGATGGATAAGGTTTTGGCCAAAACTTTCAGTCGTTTTCCGGAATTGAAATCCGCAATTGTAGCAAAGAGTATGGCTTCGCCACTAAGTTTCAGAGATTATACGGGCACGCCACACGGTTCATTGTACGGCCCTATAAAAGACGTACGATTTCCAGCACAAACGCAGATTGGATTAAGAACAAAAATTTCCAATCTTTTCTTGACAGGCCAAAACGTGAATTTGCATGGCGTGATGGGCGTGAGCATTACCGCTGTGGCCACCTGTGCGGAGCTGTTAGGGATGCAATATCTTCTTGCAAAAATCAACAGGGCTTCCTAGAAAATATAACGCCCATCGGGGCTATACAAAACCGGCTTCAGTCTGTGATTGGTTTCGAAATAATCGTACTCCCGTTTCATGTTCACCCAAAATCGTTGCTTGGTGGTGTCGGAGCTATATTCCCGGCCAAGGAAATCGAGTCCGGTTCGGTTGAAGCGAATAGGGTAGATATGTACTGGAATATTTGTTTCCCCGGCCAATCGGGCACTCATACAGAGCGTGTATATTTCCATGATTACGGGGTCGGTCATGGGAATACATCCGACCGTTACACAGCCTCCGTGGATGTAAATATTACCACCCGGCTTTGTTTTGTCGCCTTTCACCAAGTCTGCATAATTGGGATAATTGAGCAACAGTGAGAGGTAGAAATCTGATTTCGGGTTGAACTCGTCAATAAAATAATAACCCTCTGGTACCTGTCTGTCGCCTTCCCAACGTTTTGGGCCGAGTGTGCCAGAAAGCGCACACATTCTGTAGTGCTTTATCAGCTTATATTCTCCGGTATCACTGGCTCTCGCCCACAGTTCCGCTTCGTTGTGTGCCTTGAAAAAGCGGATGAAAATGTCTTTGCAGGGATAGGGGATTTTTTGTGCTTCAAACAGTTTGCGCAGTGTGTCGTTGTAGCGTGCATAGGCTTGCGATACACGGTTGAAAGAAAACTGGAAATTCTTGAAAGTTGCAGCGTCATCTTGAGCAGAAACTTGAAAAGCGAAGGAAGAAGCGAATAGGAAAAGTAGGAGAGAACGCAGCATGAAAAAGCGAGAGGAATTTTTTCTTTAAGGAGGCAAAAAGGCATACAAATATACCCCTGACGAAGGCCAAGATTTTTATAAAACAAAACCGGCAACAAGGTCTTCTAATAACCTTGTTGCCGGTGAAAAATTGAGTTCAAACTATTGCAGAATAAGCTTCGAGCTACTTCCTGAAAGGCTACCGGTACCGTGTACGAAATACATACCTTTTGCAAGCTGGGAAACATTCAGATTGAGCTGCCCGTCCTGCCCGCGAACGGCTTCTGTGCGCAACACTTCTTGACCAGTGATCGTGGTGATGATGAAGGCTCCATTCACGTTCTCGAGGCTATGCCATGCGATAGAAATAGTATTGTGTGCAGGGTTCGGAGAAACGACAATTGCATTCTCATTTTCGCCAGTATATCTGATTCCAGTATTGCGCGGCGCAAGGCTGCGTTTTGCTTCATCTTTATTGAAATTGATATCGGCATAGAATGGATGAACCGTATTGAGCAAAATTGGTGTAACTGGTACTGTGGTATAGTTTATCAACTCTGGATAGATGCTGTAATAGCCCATTGGCAGGTTGCTGAAAAGATAATTTCCTGAAGCATCGGTATTATGACTTCCGATGATTTTCATGTTCTTATCTCTAAGGAAAACCAGTTGTCCTTCCACCCCTGCTGCCGCGCCTTTATTGGCACCGAGCGCTACATTACCACCAATAAAGCCAGTACCCGTGCCGCTAACTGTGCCAGAGCGCATGTAGATATTGTTGTTGATACTGCCCGCACCATTGTGATTGATAACACTTGCATTAGCCCAATAAGCACTTGAATCATGGTAAGTAGGAACGATGTTGGCACCATTTGTAGAGCCAATCCAAACAGCAGCTTTTACTCGGTATTGACCTGAAGGATAATCGCTGAAGGCATAGTAGGGAACAGTAACGCTGGCAGTAACTTGAGAGTCGATTGCATGAAGAGCGTTGCTCGCAGAATCGTACTGAATAAGGTAAACGCTAAAGAAGTTGGTGCCGAAAGAAGTGTCGTAAAACACGTTTCCGGAAATTAAGTTCGTTGGCGTAGGAATAGTAGTGATAGAAACCGTTTTGGTGATAGAATCGCGGCAGCTTGTAGTGCCAAGTGAATCTCTCCATTGCATTTTCAACTTTACGAAATACACGCCTGGCGCAGTGTACGTGTGTGGCGGCGTGTTAAAGCCAGTGGCAACTCCGCCATCTCCATAACTCCAGCTTGCCACCGTATAATATTGCGTACTGGCAATGGTCGTAGAAGTATTGGTAAAGCTGGCAACGTTGGCACTTACGGCACTCGTAAAGTTGGCGGCAAGCGTGCTACAGTTCAAGGCTGGCGGAGGAATGCTCACATAAATACCGAGGACGTTGGTGTAGCTACAAGCACCAATTGTTGTGGTTAAGGTAACAGTGTAAAATCCTGCCGAGGAGTAAGTATGGGAAGGGTTGGCCGTAGTAGCAGTGCCGCCATCGCCGAAGGTCCAGCTATAGGAAACGCCGGTGCCGCCAGCAGGAATGGTTGAGGTGAAATTTTTAGTAGCTCCCGAACCTGCCACAAAAATTTTATTGCCGCAAGGTGTATAATTCACCGTGTCATTCATGGCAACGCTGTCTTTACAAATAAGCGTGTTCGTTACAGAATCTTTAGTCAGAATAATAACGCTGATGGTGTAGATTCCCGGCGTTGCATACACGTGGGATGGAATCGTTGTACCGGAAGTATTGTTGAAAGTTCCGCCATCGCCATAGTAGCCATACACCGTGTTTTTTTGGCCGGTAAATGGAATGCTATAACTAGAAGTGTTGGTAAAGTCAACATTGAGCAGATTATTGCCCGTCGGGTTGTTTGTTGCGATAAACGAGGCGGAGCATTGCGCACCTGCGGTAAAAGCTCCGAAAAGCAGTATAAAGCCGAGTAAAATCTTTCTCATGGTTTTCTGTAATTGTTGCTGTTGGTTGTTTGTTATTCTTATAGACGGTTGTCCGCCCAAAATAGTTAGTAAAGTCCTTAAAAAAAGAAATCCCTGCAAGATAGTTCATGCAGGGATTTATACGCAGGCCAAAACCAGGAATTTTATAAGTTGCCGCGAGCCGCTTGTTCGCGCTCAATGCTTTCAAACAAAGCCTTGAAATTGCCGGCACCAAAGCTCTGCGCTCCTTTCCTCTGAATGATTTCAAAAAACAGGGTAGGGCGGTCTTCCTGAGGTTTTGTAAAGATTTGCAACAAATAACCTTCTTCATCTGTATCCACCAAAATCTTCAACTCCCGCAACTGTGCTACTTCTTCGTCAATATCGCCTACGCGTTCTAGCAACGTGTCATAGTAGCTGCCTGGGGTATCTAGGAATTCCACACCACGGGATTTCAGCTCTTTTACCGTCTTGATAATGTCTTTGGTGGCTAAAGCAATATGCTGCACACCTTCACCTTCGTAGAAGTCGAGATACTCCTCAATCTGGCTTTTTCTCTTGCCCTCCGCAGGTTCGTTGATAGGAAATTTTACATAGCCGTTACCATTGCTCATCACCTTGCTCATCAAAGCAGAGTATTCGGTATTGATTTGCTTGTCGTCGAAGCTCAATATGTTGGTGAAGCCCATCACATCTTCATACCATTTCACGGTTTCGTTCATCCGATTCCAGCCCACATTTCCCACACAGTGATCCACATAAAGCAGCCCTGTTTCTGTAGGATTGTACGTTGAAGTCACGGCTTTAAAACCAGGCATAAATGCACCTGTATAATCCTTCCTCTCTACGAACATGTGAATGGTCTCGCCGTAGGTATAAATGCCGCTCAAGACAACCTTCCCGTTTTCATCTTCCAGCGTCGTTGGCTTCATGTAAGACTTCGCGCCACGCTGGGTTGTTTCATTGAAAGAAAGCGTAGCATCGTCCACCCAAAGGGCTAATATTTTTACGCCATCTCCATGCTTACGAATATGCTCTGAAATAGGAGAATCGCTCTTCATTGGCGAGGTGAGCATTAAGCGA
>JBDTKK010000025.1:0-26387 GCA_039935335.1 Chitinophagaceae bacterium | reverse complement strand
CGCAATGGGATGCTTTCGGCTATTACCAATACTTACCTGCAACCTTTATTTACCACGATTTGAAAACCTGGAAATGGGCAGACGATATTGACAGGAAGTACAACGTTACTGGTGGTGGTGGCTTGCCTGTAGTACCTTTAGACAATGGAAATAAGGTCTGTAAATACTTCGGCGGTGTAGCAATTTTACAGCTTCCATTTTTTGCGATGGGGCATTGTATTGCAGGTCTGGCGCATTATCCGCAAGATGGCTTCTCTGCACCTTACCAATATTCTTTGGCCTTCGGCGCTATACTCTATTCGCTGCTCGCGTTGGTTTTATTGATGCTTGTTTTGCGCCGCTTTTTTAGCGATGTTGTTACGGCCATTACCTTGGTTCTACTCACGCTGGCAAGTAATTTCTTGCAGTATTCCGCAGTACATAGCGGTTTGAGTCACGTCTGGATTTTCCCGCTTTATGCGCTGATATTGTACACCACAATGAAGTGGCACGAAGCTCCAAAGGCTGGCTGGGCTTTGCTTACAGGGCTTGCTATTGGCATTGCTACTATTTGTCGCCCGACAGAAGCCATTGCCATTTTCATCCCAATTTTCTGGAATTATCAATCTAAAGAAGCTCGAAATGCAAAATGGCAGATGGTACGCGCTCACCAAAGTCACGTTGTCCTAGCTTTGATAGGTGGTCTCATAGGCATCTTGCCACAACTGCTTTATTGGAAGTATGTGACGGGTTCTTTCGTGTTTGATGTGGGTAGTAAATGGACCTTTCTCAATCCCTGGTTTCGGGTACTTTTCGGCTTTGAAAAGGGTTGGTTTATCTACACACCTGTTTGCGTATTTTTCGTACTCGGCTTCTTCTTCATCCGGCGCTATCCCTTTAGACTCGCGGTTCTTGCGTTTTGTCTGCTCAATATTTGGATAGTTATTTCTTGGGATGATTGGCATTATGGAGCATCCTATTCCTGTCGTGCTTTAGTACAGAGTTATCCAGTCTTTGCACTTCCTCTGGCTGCATTTGTACAATGGACTGTGTCAAAGAAATGGTTCATTGCCTTCTTGGTTTTGGGTGCGTATTTAGTAGGGGTCAATCTTTTTCAGGTGGTGCAATACAATAGTACCATTCTTCATTACGATGACAACAACGCCTTGTACTATCGGCATATTTATCTCAACCCCAGTCCCAGCCCGCTGACCATGAGTTTGCTCGATACACAGGATTGGCTTTCGGATGAAAATGAATTCAAAAAGGTGCTTGTCGACTCACAATTCACATCTTTTCATTTTGAGATTCGGTCGGGTGATTCTTTGATTTTAAAGCGAGGAGGACTGCTGGATTTTCAGAATAAATCCCTGAAATGGATGAAGGTTGCTATCCAACTTTCTAATCCAACTTCCCTTTGGAAAGGCAGGCTGGTAGCGACTTTAGGGAAGAATGATTCTATAGTAACGCACTCGATACGGCTTTTTAACCCAATAGGTGAGCGAAATGGACAGTATGCTTTTTACCTAAAAATTCCAGATTTCTTTCGCTCCGGTACTTATCAAGTCTTTATAAAATCCTCTTCGGAAGCAAAGGGTACACTAGGGAAGGTTGAGATTTTTGGCTTTTATTAGAACGGTAAAAAGTTTTTTGCCAAAAAGATGTTTTCTCAATGATAGTAATTAGCGCATTTAGTTTGCTAGTCCCCTACATTTAAGGCACAATTATTGCACTTTGGAAGTAGCAGAATAGGACATGGCAGACACGAGAAAGAGATACCCAATTGGGCAAATGATTGCAGGATTCAAATCAGGACAAGCTCCGAGTATGATTGGCTCAGATAAAATCATTGGCGGGCTTACGTGCTTCATTACCATAGATGCTTTTGACAACCTTGGAAAGTTTGATAAAGTGGTTAAGTCCTTTTATCTCACTTTTAAGAACCTCTCACCGCAGCCCGTTGGGAAATGGCTCTATAACCCTATGCTGGATAGATACGTATTCAATGGCTGGTCGCATTACAGTCAGTTTGTGATGCCCAACAGAATTGACTTTTTCTTGAAAGTCAATGCCATGGTTAATGCCAATAGAACGATTTTTGGGAGTGCAGGATTTAACGAGGCTCGTTAAACACTAATAGCTTATTGAAAGCGCCTAGAGCATCGCCATTTTTTCAACCCGACGCTCGTGTCGGCCTCCTTCAAAAGCTGCGTTAATGAACGCTTCTGCCATGGCTTGAGCTAATTCAAACGAAACAAATCGGGCAGGAATACAGAGTACATTGGCATTATTATGTTGGCGTGAAAGCTGCGCCAGCTCTACATTCCAGCATAAAGCGGCACGAACGCCAAGGTGTTTGTTGGCCGTCATACAAACGCCATTCCCGGAGCCACAAATCAAGATACCGCAAGTTGCTTCTCCGCGTTCTACCATACTGGCTACCGGATGGGCGAAGTCGGGATAATCCACACTATCAGGGCTATGAGTCCCTTTATCGTCTATAATATAGTGCGCTTCGCGAAGCACATTTTTAAGTAGCTCTTTGTACTCAAAACCAGCGTGATCGGCACCGATGGCGATGGGCAGATTTTTATCAAAACTTGTATTCATAGACTTTAGGATTGCTTCATTAATTCGGCTTGGCGGAGCTTTCTATCTTTCTCTGCGCGAGCACTAATGCTGATGGAGATTTCGTAGAGAAGATAAACCGGCACAAATACAATGAGCCAGCTAAACCAATCGGGTGGGGTAATAATTTCTGAAAGGAAAATGAGAATGACGATGGCATAACGGCGGTGAACTCTCATCAATTTTGGGGTGAGAATTCCTACTCTCGACAAGAAGAAAACGACAATTGGAAGCTCGAAAACAATACCCATTCCGAGTACCATGTCCGACAGCGATTCATAGTAATTCTTGATGGTGAAGATGTTCTTGATGTCGGGCGAAAGCTGATAATTGGCGAAGAAATTAATAGTGAAAGGCGCAAGAACGAGATAGCCGAAAACCACACCAAAAAAGAACAGCAGCGAACTCCATAAAACGATACCTCTTGCGTGTTTTAGTTCAGCAGGATTGAGTGCCGGCTTGAGGAATTTCCAGAATTCCCAGAAAATATAGGGAAAAGCCACGATGAAACCCATCATGAAAGAAGAGGAGAACGACAGTAAAAACTGCCCAGACATTTCGGTGTTTTGGAGCGTTAGGTTTATCTCCTTCATGCACAGGCTTTCTGTACCCATAAAATGCCCGAAACGGCAGAGCCAACGGTAAGAAATAAAATCGCTGCGGGTGGGCCCTGTAATGATGTGCTCGTAAATCCACTCGGCGTAAATGAACACGATAATGCTGGAAGTGAGCACAGCAATCAAAGAGCGGATGATATGCCAACGCAGCTCTTCGATGTGGTCGAGAAAGGTCATTTCACCTGTCCCAGAATTGTTGCGGTTTTTTAGAAATCGGTCGAGGACACTCACGCTCTGGCCTGTAGTTTTTTAAAGAATGGCGAAGGTAGGGCAAAGGGAAAGGGGGGAATGCAAAATGTAGATGGTACTTGGTAAATAGTAGAAAGTAGATAGTAATTAGTAGGGGCACACTGTCGGTTAGGGCGATGCGGTTCCTAAATAAAGCTGCCTAAATCCTTGTTATAGTACACTCATGCCGAAACACTTTGCTTCTTTTTGCTTTTGTGAGCAAGATTTCTCGGCATCAGAAAATCTGAAAAGAATGGTCTGCGGTGCGGAATAGTAAAAAAAAACTGCTTCGCACTATACGAAGCAGTCTTACTATAAAAAGAGAAAATCGGAATTATCCCTTAGGATTCTCTATTGCGTTCACTTTTGCGCCCGGTGTCACAGAACCCTTGATGTGGATTTCATAACGCTCGCTGCTCACGTTGCTTGGTGCGTTAGACTGGATGAAAACAGTCTTGTCGAAAGGACCACTTTTACCTGCTGTGTGGAAGGTTACTTTGATTTCGCCGGTTTTGCCGGGAAGTACTGGCTCCTTTGGAAACTCAGGTACGGTGCAGCCGCAAGACGCACTTGCAGTTTGGATGATGAGCGGCGTTTTGCCGGTGTTCTTAAACTTGAACGTGCATTCTGCATCCTTTGCATCAGTCAGGTTTCCGAAGTCGTGAACTTCACCTTTCAAGAAATCAAATTTTGGAGCGTTTTTGTCAACGGTCTTTTGTACGGGTGCTGGAGCCGCGTTTTGTGCAAAAACTACCGAAGAAGAGCAAAGGGCAATGGCCAATGCGAAGACTACCTTTTTCATGTTGTGTTGTTTATTAAAAATTAGAGATTGTGTGATAAAATACTTGTTGTCCATTCCTGTCCTTATATAAGACGGGAAAAAATCATTTTAGTTGGTGCGCATCAAAGAATTATTCTCTGGTACGGAGGTATCGGGTGCCTTTTCTACTGTCCCTTTAAAGGTGACCATCTTTGTTCCAGCATTCGTAAATACGGTCATCGATTTCTCGAAATGCCCGGGTCGACCTTGCGTGCCATAAGAAGCTTTAATCATCCCTGTCTTTCCTGGAGGAATCGGATCCTTTGACCAATCCGGCGTAGTACATCCGCAAGATGGTTGTACGCGCTGAATCACAAGATTTTCCTTGCCGTTGTTTGTAAACGTGAAAACGTGTTCCGCAGCAGGCCCTTCTTCAACATTCCCAAAATCGTAAGATTCAGACCCGAATTTCACATCATCTGGTGTAAGCGTAGAGGAAGCCGTAGTTGCGGCAATTGGAGCTTTGATGACCTGCTTTTGCTCCTGCGCAAATGCCGAAGTAGTAAGCAGAGTGAGAATTGAAAGACTAAATATTATCTTCTTCATAAAAACTATTTTTTTAAAGATGGTAGGTGCAAATTTAGAGCCACAATGTAGCCATCGTCAAAATGGAGGGTTAAAACTGGGTTAATGCTTCAATCAATATTTTTGCTTTCTTCCGTGACGCGATTCCTAATAATTCAAACAGCTTTCCTTGGCGATGTGGTATTGGCCACGGCCTTAGTGGAAAAACTTCATAGCTTCTTTCCTGATGCTAAGATTGATTTCTTGCTGCGCAAAGGAAATGAATCCATTTTGGCGAATAATCCAAAGCTTCATAAAGTCCATGTTTGGGATAAAAGCTCAAAGAAGTTTTCCAATCTTTTAAAGGTAGCAACAGCAGTAAGAAGGCAACGTTATGATTGCGTCATAAATGTGCATCGTGGTGTTAATTCAGGTTTTATTACCTGGTTTTCTAAAGCTAAAGACAAACGCGGATTTGAGAAAAATCCTTTTCAATGGTGCTATACAGAGCGTTTCCTGCATTCATTTTCCAAGCGCGAAGACAAGCATTTTATTCATGAAGTAGAACGCAACCAACAACTGATTGCTTCGCTTACTGATGAAGTTCCTGCAAAGCCGGGAATGTATCCTTCTGAAGCTGATTTTCAAAGAATCCAACCTTATCTCGGGCAAGAATTTGTGTGCATCGCACCATCCTCCGTTTGGTTTACGAAACGGTTTCCGCCAGAGCGCTGGGTAGAGCTGATAAAGTTGCTTCCTTCTAAGTTTAAGATTTTCCTGCTCGGTGCAAAAGAAGATGAACCATTAGCACAACAAATCATGCAAGATGCTGGCCAGGAAAGGGTTTCAAACCTTTGTGGCAAGCTAAGCATCATGCAGTCTGCGGCATTAATGAGTCGTGCTGCAATGAACTATACTAATGATTCCGGCCCCATGCACTTCGCTTCAGCAGTGAATGCGCCGACCACTGTAGTTTATTGCTCAACACATCCTTGTTTCGGCTTCGGCCCATTAGCAGATTACAGCAGGGTGGTGCAGGTGGAAGGTTTGTATTGCAAACCTTGTGGCCTTCATGGCTTTGCTACTTGCCCGGAGGGACATTTCCGATGCGCAAAAGACTTAAAAATCAACGAACTTTTATGGTGGATTTCGCCGACGACGTAAGAGCCTGTGTTCAAATACTAAATGCAGGCGGCAGCATTCTCTATCCTACCGATACGGTTTGGGGCATTGGTTGCGATGCGACTAATGAACTTGCAGTTGAAAAAGTCTTTGCTATCAAATATCGACCACCCGAAAAGAGCCTCATCGTTTTGCTTGCAGATGCCCGTGATATTTTGAAGCATGTTGCCGCACCTCCACCGGATATTATTAGCATAGTCGAATCCTTTGAAACACCTACCACCATTGTATTTCCCGGCGCAATTGGCTTTGCAGAGAATGCCATTTCAGAAGATGGTAGTATCGCAATTCGCGTTCCCAATGAGCCATTCTGTAAAGCACTTTTAAAGCGTTTCGGCAAGCCTATAATTTCTACTTCTGCCAACCTAAGTGGCGAGAAAACTGCCGCCATTTTTTCTGAAATAAATCCAGCTATTGTGCAGGCTTGCGACTATGTGGTTGGCTACAGACAAACAGACAATCACCGCAGTGCGCCGAGTAGGATTTTGAAGCTGAATGACGATGGCGAAATGATAGTTTTGAGAGCTTAAAAAACCGCATGATGATCCTCCCACCCGATTTCTCCGAATTTCCTGTGTTGGAAAGTACCCGCCTCCGCCTGCGCCGCCCGATAGAAGCAGATGCAGCCGATATTTTACTTTTTCGCTCTGACCCAGAAGTGATGCAATACATCCCCCGTCCGCTCGCTACTTCAATATCGGATGTCATGGTTTTTTTGAACATCATGGAGGAGAGCCTTGCCAAAAACGAACGCATCAATTGGGCCATCGAATGGAAGGAAACGGGCACGGTGGTCGGTATGATAAGTCTCGTCAAAATTCTTCCCGAACACGCCCGCGCAGAAGTTGGCTATTCGCTTAGCAAGGCTTGGTTTCGAAGAGGAATTTGTTCGGAAGCTTTGGAAGCCGTCGCGAATTATTGCTTCAATACCCTTCTTTGTCATTCGTTGGAAGCCATTATTGATGCGGAAAACGAAGCCTCAGCAGGGCTTTTGCGGCATTTTGGATTTAGGCAAGAAGCCTATTTTCTGGAGGACTTTTTCTATGATAGGGTTTTCAGAAATTCTATTCATTTCGGGCTTTTGAAAAGAGAATGGCTAGAGAAATCCAGCGTTTCACCATCCAAACTTTAGCGATGTTGGTCTATCAAAATCACGTTGCCATCAGGGTCTTTCGTCATTAGACTTGCTGGCCCTGAAGTTTTTTCGTCGGCTTCGGGATTGATGCTGATACCCTGACTCTTCAAATGTTGTTGAATTTTCCGAACATCATCAAACTCATCAATGTTCTTTGCGTTTTCGTCCCAGCCCGGATTGAATGTGAGCATATTCCCTTCAAACATTCCTTGAAAAAGGCCAATCAGCGTGTTTTCATTTTTCATGATTAGGTAATGCTTGTCCATTCCCCCTCCAAATTCTACGAATCCCAATTGCTCATAAAATTGCTTGGACGCGCTGAGGTCTTTCACACTTAAGCTGATGGAAAATGCGCCTAGTTTCATAGTGGTTGCGGCGTTGCCTTTTTGATGAATAGCAACTTCTTTCACACTTTTTTCTTTGAAGAAACTGCGTGAAAAGAAGCCTAAAGTAAATGCGGCAATGCCGACAATAAGAATTGAATTTATCTTGCTCATAGGAAACCAAAATTGGGAAGGATTTGAAACAATATTGCCTCAATTAAATACTGGAATTCTAGGGAAAGTTTGATACTATAGACCGACCTTCCCATTGGTTTTTGTAATGGTTGCCTATAGTGACCAATGATTTGCTTGAATGCTCGAACCGTAAAATAAGAATTACCTAAACAACAAGTCTATCTATTTGATAATAATTCTTTTAGCCATACTCAGATGAGCTGAATTTTCCAGCATAATAAAATAGCTACCAGCACTCAGATTATCAGGAAGGGATAAGGATTTAGTTTTCTCCACTCCATTTAATACGAAAGAACCTTTTTGAACAAGTTGCCCGACGTTGTTGGTGATGATGTAGCTCCAGTTCCCTTTTTGATTGTCCTTAAATTCAATTCCGATTTTTCCATCCACAATCGGATTTGGGTAGATATTAAAAGCGTTTGATACGGTTACTTCAGGAACAGTCGTTGGGTCTTCTAGCAAATCTACTGAATGGATGTAAAATGTAGAAGGAGTAGAACTATGGGATGGTGTCGAATGTACCAATTCTATTAGCGGACGGGTAGCATTTGCTCTATAAAAGAGGGTGCGTAATACAGTCGACCTTTGTCCCTGCGATAGCCCAAGTGCTGTGAGTACAACAGCCGAGGCTGGCGAGCCGTTTAAGAAAAAGCTATCAACGGATATTTCCCAATGGTGGATTTGCAACACGGGTATCGCAGTGGATTTTGTTTTCCCGACAATGGGGACGCGCATGGTACCCCAACCGACGACTGAATCAATGTAAATGGACTTTTGTTTTTGCTGCCCTGGAGCATTGGTCAAACTTGCGGCTGTGACCGTCAAATTAAAATTCACTGTCCGAATGGCGCTGTCAATCCACTGAGCGCCATAGGTCAAGGGGAATTTTATTACTCGAAGGGGTGTGGAAGTATAACTTATGGTCTGCACGGGGAACACAATACTGTCGACTGCGTTTGAAGTAATAGAACCCAAACCTTTTGCCTGACGTGTCAATATTTCATCACCTTGCAACGCAACGCTGCTTGACCCTTGATTTATATTTCTCCACGCTTTATAGCTAGCAATTGATGATGACGAAAGGCCGTAAGTCGTCGAGTCAGCGTAGGTCGCACTCGGGAATCCTGTCGTCTTGTTTCGGTAGGCATAGACGGCATAAGTAGATTGCAAAGTGGGTACTTGCCAGATTCCAACTGGCACCGGTTGTCGGCGTTCCTAAGTAGCTCAGAGTGCTCATTGCTGTGGGAGTTGGTAGCGCACAGGAGTCGACTGAGCCTCCAGATATTGGTTTGGCGGAGCTGATGGTAATTGCTTGACCTGATGCTACACTCGAAATCAGTAGGGCGGATAGTGAGAAAAATATGATTTTCATAGGAGCGTGAAAGGTTTAATGCTAAAAATAGTGTAAAGCATTTTGAAAAACCAAATTATTCCAATTTAAAATAGAATTCGCTGAATCTCTACAAGTTGCCTACTTGTGAAATACCGGAGTATTAAAAATGAAGACTTAATGTTTGTCCGACGGTAGAATTACCGATTAGAAGCTGCTCGTGATTCAGCCTAGTTCATTTCTTGAAAAAATGAGTATAGTTCGGGCATTCTTGGAATTTGATTGCGCAAAAAAATACTTCAAATCACATGGGCAAATAGTGCTGCGTGAAGTCAAATGATTGACTGTTTCAGGAAAGCTTAGACATTTTCCACTCGTTCCACAGGTATCCCGGCCAATATAGCTTCCATTCTTCCCGTTAATTCCTTATACCAACCCTTGTCCGTAATCTTGGTGTCAATCCCTACAAATTTTCCGCTCCATTCCGCAATGGTCGTGAGGCAATCTTCAATTTGCGCCAGCGAATAACGGGGGCGTCCAACGTAGTTTTTAGCCATCCATTCACTCTTCAGATTTAGCATCTTTGCAATCTCCGCAGGAGTCTTCCCTGCGGTAAAATGTTGGATGTACATCCGTTCAAAATGATTGTACAGGAAGGCGATAAGTAGCGGTGGCGGTGCCGTTTTGGGTTGTTGGATAAAGTAGGTCAGCATTTTGTAGAGCAGTTCTTTATTCCCTCCAGTCAGTGCCTCTGGGAAGCCGAATGCATTGTATTCTTTGGAAATGCCGATATATTTCTGAATGAGCTGCGGTGTGAGTTGTGCTTCGCCCGGCTGCATATTCAAGCGCACTTTCTCAATTTCATTTACAATTTTATTGAGGTCATTACCCAAGTAGCCAGCCAGTAGCTCGGCTTCGCGCATACCAATGTCCAAACCATGCTCTGTACCATAGCTCTGAATCCAGCCAGGGAGTTCATTGTCCTTGATTTTGTTGGAAGTAAAATACACGCCAGAATCCAATGCCAGCTTGGTTAGTTTATTTCTTCCGTCCACCTTTTTATTGCGGTGTTCTATCAAGAAGATAGTTGTGGGCGAAGGCTTTTCAACGTACGAATTCAGCTCTGACAAATCGCGCATTTGTGCAGCATCTTTCAGGATGACCACCTGCTTTTCGGCAAACATGGGATAGCGGCGGCAGGCATTCACTACTTCAGACCATTCAGCGTCTTTACCGTACATCACGGTAAGGTTAAAATCGCGCTCAGCGGGCTGTAGGATGCGTTCTTCGAAGAAGTCAGTGATGCTATCCAGAAAATAACTCTCCTCGCCATCTATCAAATAAATGGGTGCGAATTGGCCTTTGGAAAGGCTTTGCATGAGCTTCGGAAAGTCGGTTTGCGCCTTAATAGTTGCTTGCGCCATGGTGCTGATTGAGGGGCAAAGAAAAGAAGCCTTCTACAAAAGGCATTGGAAACTTAAGACTCTTCGGAAAGATGCCGCACTTCGAAGGGTTGTTCGTCATAGCCCATCAATCGAATGAAGACTTTGGCGGTTGTCACCACGTCCTTTTCGCAATACTTGCAAATACGGGGCAGGTCATTTTCCTCCCAAAAAACGCGGCCTACCTCTGCTCCGTTAATGTCGTCTTTTGGACTTGGAATGCCGAGTACGGTCGCCAACAATGCTAAAGAAGTGTAATTTTTTCTATCGCCAAAGCTCCAAAGCTGCATGGTGTCGGCATGGGTTACTTCCCAGGGTTTCTTGCCATGATGTTCCAAATATTTGGGCAAGGCAATACGGTTAATTATCATCCGCCGGGAGATGTAGGGGATGTCAAATTCGCGAATGTTATGACCGCAAAAAATGAAGCGAGGAATGCGCTTTGAGAACGAATCGATGGCTTTGCAAAATTGAAGCAGTAATTTGTGCTCATCCGCGCCAGACAGGCTTTTCACGTCAAACTCCAATTCCCCATTTACCTGCCGGAAGCAGCCGATAGAGATGCAAACGATTCTTCCAAACTCCGCGAAGACGGCGGCTTTTTCCTGAAAAACCAAGGGGTTTTCGGCGCTTACTTCATCCGCGTAATTCTTCTTGATTGCCTTGTCCATCCAAAGTTTTTGCAATGGTGTACTAAGCTCTTCAAAACGTCGAGTTAAGGGGGCAGTTTCAATGTCTATAAATAAATAATTCTGGAGTGCTTCCAAAGGCTGGTTTGATTTTTATCTTTGTGGGAGGAATCGAAAATACGTTTCCTTCATTTTATGAGCGAAGAACAAAATAATCCAGCTTCAGAGAATCCACAAGGGCAGTCGCAAAAACCGGCAAGCACCTACAAGCCGATTACCACCAATCCCGCGCCTGTAGGGCCTCCTAAGAAAAATTTCACCTGGGTGTTTCTGGGAATCATCGCCTTGCTCTTGGGCACGAACGTGTATCTGTACATGAACAAAAACAAGATTGCAGGCGAAAAACAGGATGCGATTGTGACCCGCGATTCTGTTATCACTTCTCGCGATGAGCTCAATACTGAGTACCAAGCGGCAATTACACGATTGGATCAATTGAACACTACTAACAATCAACTTAGCAATGAGATTAAGGACAAGGATGGGGCATTGCAGAAGATGCGTTCAGAACTGCAAGGCATTATGAGCAAGGAAAAGCGTACTGCTGCCGATGATAAAAAGGCGCACCAATTAATTGCCCAACTTAATGATAAGGTTGCCAGCTATGAGTCGCGTATTTCAGAGCTGGAAGGGCAGAATAAGCAGCTCACGACAGACAAACAGGCGCTTACTTCTGAAAATTCCAACCTTAGCGGCAAAGTGAAACTAGGCGCGGTTCTTCATGCATCCAACATCCGCCTTGAAGCCATTAATCTTCGCCGGCACGGCACCAAAGAATCAGAGACTTCAAAAGCTCGAAAGGCTGATTTACTGCGTATCACTTTCGATATAGATGAGAATAGAATCGCAGAAAGTGGTGCGAAAGAAATCTTTCTTCGTATTACGGCACCGGATGGTCGCCTTCTGAGCAATGCTGCGTATGGTTCTGGCATTACTAGTCTCGACGATGGCCAGCAACTTTCTTACACTTTGAGCAAACAAATCACCCTTGTCACGAACACTCCTGTTAAGGATATCAGCATTGATTGGAAGCAGGATAGTGAGTTTGAAAAGGGCACTTACGTGATAGACCTTTACAATAGTGGATTGCGCATTGGCGGAGGTAGTGTTGCACTTCGCTAAGTTTTATCAAAGACTTGGTAACAATAATTTAAAGAGGGGCTGCTGAAAGTAGCCCCTTTCCTATGCTATCATTGCAGTACATTATGGCCAATTCTGAAGCTCTTCAAGGCAAGATTCTAATCGTGGACGATGAAGAAGATATTGTACAGTTTCTTTCTTACAGTCTAAAGGCAAAGGGCTATTTGATTAACACGGCAAAGGATGGTGTCGAGGCCGTTAGAAAGGCAAAGGAATTTCGTCCAGATTTAATTCTACTTGACGTGATGATGCCGCGAAAAGATGGCATTGCAACCATTCGGGAATTGCGCATGATGCCAGATTTTGAAAACGTCATCATCATTCTACTTACGGCACTTAGTGATGAGAAGTATGAGATTGAAGGTTTAAAAGCAGGAGCAGATGATTACATTGCCAAGCCCATAAAAACAGAATTGTTGGTTACTCGAATTGAAGCCGCATTTCGGCGACTACACAAAGAAATTGAAGCGGAAGACAAGCTGGTTTTTGGAGATTTAGAAATCAATAAAACCAAGTTCAGCGTTTCTTATAAGACCAATGAAATATCGCTGGCAAAGAAGGAATTTGAACTGCTCTCTTTGCTTGCATCCCGCCCTGGGCGTGTCTTTCTACGAAATGAAATTTTGCAGCGCGTATGGGGCACAGAGGTGATTGTTGGCGACAGAACTATAGATGTACACATACGGAAAATCCGCCAGAAAACTGGTGCTGATTTGATAACAACCGTTAAGGGCGTAGGTTATAAGTTTGAGATGAGCTGAGTGTTATTGCACGATTCCCGAACTTAGAGAACATCCTATTCCTGCCATGCCGCTACTCGATAATCATTTTAGTCCCAAGTTTCTTGCACTTATTACAGCAGCAACTGTGTCCTTGGTCAATACCTTGCTGAGCTTGCTTTTGGATCCCAAATGGTATATCGTTGTTTTGGTGGCCATCAGCACATTCATCATCACCTACGCTATTTATCACTACACACTTCAACGTTTTATTTATCGAAAAATAAAGCTCATCTACAAATTCATTTATCAGAATAAAGCGACGCCACGCGAAGTTTTTTTTCAAGAAAATATACTCCCGAGAAAGTCAATTCAGGAAGTGAGTAAGGATGTAGAAAAGTGGGCAGTTGGCAGGAAACAGGAAATTGAACTTTTGCAGCACAATGAACAGTTTCGGAAAGAGTTTTTGATGAATCTTGCCCATGAACTGCGCACACCAATTTTTACCATCCAAGGCTATGTAGAAACCCTGCTGGACGGGGCACTCGAAGACCCAGACGTAAATAGGAAATTCCTGACCAACGCTTCAAAAGGTGTGGAAAGGCTTGTGGAATTGGTAAATGATTTGGATGAAATTTCGAAGCTGGAGAGCGGAAGAATGCCGGTAGTTGAAGAGAACTTTTCTATTCAGGATTTGATTGATGATGTGTATGAAGAATTTAGCTTGCTGGCTAAGACTCAAGAAATACAATTGACGCAGAAGCGCGGTGCAGAAAGGCTTTTGTCGGTTTTCGCCGACCGTAAAAAAATTCACCAAGTACTTGCAAACCTTATTGATAATGCTTTGAAATACGGTCATGCTGGCGGTACTGTCACCACGGGCTGCTATACGGTTGACGGCAAGAGTGTGTATATCGAAATATCTGACGATGGCCCTGGTATTTCCAGCGAACATTTGCCAAGAATTTTTGAACGTTTTTATAGAGCTGATAGGAGCAGAAGTCGGAGTATTGGAGGCACCGGTTTGGGGCTTGCAATTGTGAAACACATCATCGAAGCACATGGTCAAACAGTTACTGTTCGAAGTACGCCGGGCGTAGGTTCTTCCTTTGGTTTTACACTCGCAAAAGCTCGGTAATCTTTATCAATTTCTAGTGAGAATGAAGTCTGCAAAGTAGCCTCTGCTATCAGTCCGTTTCCCGGTTATTAAAAAGTCTGTTTCGCGGATAATTTCCCTCAAGATTTCATCGCTGTATTTCCTTGATATTTCTGTCTTGATTTGTTCTCCTGTCTCGAAGGAAAATGATTTATTCAGTGCGCCAATTGATACGCTTTGTTCCTTCTTACTTTTAAGAAAACTTGTGGCGATGCCGCGCTGGGCATCATATTCAGGGGAATGCTCAAAGTTTTCTAAATCAAAATCAGCATCGAGTTCGCGATTAATTCGTCGTAATAAATTCAGGTTGAATTCCCTTGTGATTCCTGCGGCATCATCGTATGCTGGAAGCACTATTTCCGCTGGCTTTACCAGGTCTGTACCCAGCAGTAGCTTGTCATTTTTCCTAAGGCTTGCCCCAAGTTTGTAAAGGAATTTTGCAGCTAGTTTGTCGTCCATATTCCCCAATGAGGAGCCAAGAAAAAGAACCACTTTAGGTTGTTCAGATTTATGAAGGCCTGCTAAGATTTCAAAGTATTCACCCTGCCGTGTTTCCACATTTAGCTTTGGGATTTCGGTGGCTAAATCTGCCGCTAATACGCGCAAGGCATGGCCAGAAATATCAACCGGGAGATAGTCGAATTGATAACCTTCAGCCACCAACACTTCCAAGAGCTTTTTTGTTTTTGCCCCATCGCCTGCACCCAATTCTACCAACTCGAAATAGCTATTTTTTTTCAAACCCAAATCAGTAATAAGCCCCATCGTTTGCCCTTGAAAAATTTCCATCTCTGCATCAGTGAGATAGTATTCCGGCATGTTCATGATTTGTACAAAGAGCTCATCTCCACGAGCATCATAGAAATACTTCGACGGCAAAGTCTTTTGTATGGCGCTCAGCCCTGCGTCCACGCCCTTCTTAAACGTGTCGAGTCTTGTCATTTTGCTAATCTGATACCCGAGAATTGCCATTGAAAGTGGGGATGAAAAAAGTTTCGGTAAGTGGCACGACTATGCGCCAAAGGTGTAACTACAGAAGCCCCGCGCAGCACCATTTGACTGACCATGAATTTGCCATTGTATTCGCCCAAAGCTCCTTCGGCAATTTTAAACCCGGGATAGGGTAGGTAGGCGGAATAAGTCCATTCCCAACGCTTGCCCCAGTCGAAGTTTTGAGCGGCGATTTCCCATTCAAATTCTGTGGGTAATCTACAGCCACGCCAAGCAGCAAATGCTGCTGCTTCATAGAAAGAAATGTGGCAGAGAATGGCTTCTTTATCGATTGGTTTAAGACCTGAAAGTGTGTAGTAGAACCATTGTCCATCTACCTTTTTCCAATAAAGAGGTGAAGATATTTCATTGTCGCAAACCCAAGCCCAGCCTTCATCCAGCCAAAATCTAAAATTTTTATAACCCCCTGCTTTCATGAACTCGAGATACTCGCCATTGGTGATTAAGTGATTCGAAATTTGGAAAGATGGAAGAAACACTTTGTGGCAGCCAAGTTCATTATCAAAACAAAAACCTTCGCCTGAAAATCCTATCTCGTAGAGGCCTTCCGGAACGTCTATCCAAGCATTCGAGGAAGCAATATTCTTATCGCCGACGAGATTGAAATCTGCACGATAAACAGGCGATATTGGATTGAGTGACAGGGTGTATTTCAAGTCCGTAATTAATAGCTCCTGATGCTGCTGCTCGTGATTGAGGCCAATCGTTACGAGATTGAGTAACTCCTCCGAAATATTTCCCGTGAGTAGTCTTGTCATTGCCTCATCTACGAACTTTCTGTAAGCATAGACTTCTTCAACGCCGGGTCGCGTGATGGAACCTCTGTCTTCCCGCTTAGTTCGTGCGCCAATCGTATTGTAATAGCTATTGAAAAGGAAAGAAAATTCCGGATTGAAAACTTGGTAACCCTTCAAGAAATGCTTCAAAATCATCTCTTCAAAAAACCAAGTAGTATGTGCCAAATGCCATTTGGGAGGGCTTGCATACACGATGGCTTGCGGAATATAGTCTTCAATCTGAAGCGGTTTGCACAATTCGCAGGAGTGGTTTCGAACCGCTAAAAACTTTTCAAGAATAGCATTCATGGTCATTGAAATTGGGACTAAAAATTTCGTGCCTTTAGTTTTTTGGAAACCGAACCTTTTGACTGTTGATTGGCTTTAACAGGATTCGAAGTTTTAAGCCATGAGCTTATCTTACCTTCGCGCAAAATTTTTTAATAAATAGTATGAACAACGCTGGAACTATGCAAGTAGATTTAAAGCTTCCTTACAAAGTAAAAGACATTAGCCTCGCCGAATGGGGGCGTAAAGAAATCCGTCTGGCTGAAGCAGAAATGCCCGGTCTGATGAGCCTCCGTGCGGAATATGGCGCTAGCCAGCCGCTGAAAGGCGCTCGCATAGCGGGTTGCCTACACATGACTATCCAAACGGCTGTTCTCATTGAAACATTAGTGGCTTTGGGTGCAGAGGTAAAATGGAGCTCTTGTAATATTTTTTCCACGCAAGACCACGCTGCCGCTGCTATTGCCGCTACGGGAATTGGCGTTTTTGCCTGGAAAGGACAAACTCAAGAAGAAAGCGATTGGTGCATCGAGCAGACGTTATTCTTCGGTAGCGAAGACCGTCCGCTGAACATGATTTTGGATGATGGTGGCGACTTGACCAACATGGTTTTCGATAAATACACCGAGCTGATTCAGCACATTAAAGGGCTTTCCGAAGAAACAACGACAGGCGTTCATCGCTTGTACGAGCGCATGGCCAAAGGCACTTTGCCGATTCCAGCAATCAATATCAACGACTCCGTAACTAAGAGCAAATTTGACAACAAGTACGGCTGTAAGGAATCATTGGTAGATGCAATTCGCCGGGCTACAGACGTGATGATGGCCGGTAAAGTAGCTGTTGTTGGCGGCTACGGCGATGTGGGAAAAGGAAGCGCAGAAAGCCTTCGTGGCGCGGGTGCACGGGTGTTGGTCACTGAAATTGACCCTATCTGCGCTTTGCAAGCTGCAATGGACGGATTTGAAGTGAAGAAGATGGAAGACGCGGTGAAAGAAGCCAACATCATCGTTACTGCTTCCGGTTGCCGCGACTTGATTACGGAAAAGCATTTCCGCTTGATGAAAGACAAGGCTATCGTTTGCAACATCGGCCACTTCGATATTGAAATTGACATGGCTTGGCTTAATAAGAATTATGGTAAGACGAAAGACACTATTAAGCCACAGGTGGACTTGTACACTATTGACGGTAAAGAAGTAATCGTTTTAGCTGAAGGTCGCTTGGTGAATTTGGGTTGTGCCACAGGGCATCCATCCTTCGTGATGAGCAACTCTTTTACCAACCAAGTCCTTGCCCAGCTTGAGCTCTGGACAAATACTGCGGCCTACGAAAACAAGGTTTATGTATTGCCTAAGCATCTTGACGAGAAGGTTGCCCGCCTGCATCTTGCCAAAATTGGTGTGGTATTGGACGAACTTACCGATGCACAATCTGCTTATCTCGGTCTTCCAAAAGAGGGGCCTTATAAGCCGGAAATGTATCGTTATTAATTTTTGATTTTTTTGAAGAAAAGGCTGCCGCGAGGTGGCCTTTTTTAGGCACCTACTTCTTTTGAATGGTTTAAATCAGCGTAACCAGCCGCTTTATAAACTATTCCCCCATCACCAAAATGCCTTGCCAAAACTTCCATTTCTGCAAACCGCGGAGGTAGCCTTTCGTAAATTTGCAGCTATGGCAAAAGAGCAAGAAATCACGGAAGCACCTTTTAGAAATAAAGTAGCAGAAAGCGGCATTCTCACGCTCGATTTAGCCCCGTTTATTCCCACGGACGAATCTTTAGTTTTCTTCGATTTAAAGCCTTTTCTTTTTAGAGAAATGATATTGCGGGAGAAGGATTTTAGGGCAGCTTTGCCCGAAGTAAAATGGGAAGAATACGCGGGAAAGCACGTTGCACTCGGCTGTAGCGTGGACGCGGTCATTCCTGTTTGGGCTTATATGCTGGCCACAAGTTTCTTGCAGCCTCATGCAGCATCGGTTCATTTTACAAGTCTTGATTCCCTGAAAAGCATCATCATTATGGAAGGTATTTCCACCATCAACCGTTCGGGATATGAAGGCCAGCGTGTGGTATTAAAAGGTTGTGGCGATGTAGCAGTTCCTGCCGAGGCTTACGTAGCTGCTACAGCACATTTGCGGCCTGTTGTCAAGAGCCTGATGTATGGCGAGCCTTGTTCTACGGTGCCTGTTTATAAGCAGTCAATCAAAAGATAGTTCGCCACTATTTGCGGATATACACTCTCGTGCCCACGCTTACCAGCGAGAACAGGTCTTCAATATCCTTATTCTTTAGCGCGATGCAGCCATCAGTCCAGCCGATACCGAGCTGTATCATATCGTCGCCGCCCTGCCAAATACCGTGAATACCAACGTTACCACCAATTTTCGCAGAAGCAGGAAGTTGTCCGCTGGCTTTTAGCCGATTGAAACAGGCGTAAGAAGAATCGTTGGGATAGTTCAGTTGCATGAAGCGATCATACTTAGATCCTTCGTTTTTGTTGGCAATTCTAAACATGCCCTCTGGAGTGTTTCTATCACCTTCCATCAATTTGTTTTGCAAGGGATTGGGGCCAAATACGGCCTTGTAGGTACGAATGAGCCTTTGACGATACCAAACTTGCAAAATGTAATCACTCTTCTTGATTAAGACTACCAATGAATCTTTACGAGCAGTATCCATTTTAATAGCAACCCTTACGCCGATGGCAGCTTTGCGCGGTTCAATAATTGTTTGCGTCACCCGCATCAAGCCTTCGTTGAACTGCACTGTCCGTACAATATTTCCGTGTCCGTCGCTGTGCTCGTCAAGTACCTTAATGTTTGTAGGATGCGATTGCGCAGAGGCTGAGATGCCGCTAGTAAAGCTGAAACCGAATACCAACATCCCAACAGTAATCTGAAGAAGCCATTTTTTTAAGAATGCCATGTCTGCGAAACTAATCTTTTTGAAAGTGAAAGCATAGTCGATTCTGGTCTTCTTTCAAAAGTTTTTCAAGAAAAAGGAAGAATTGCCGTTCATTTTCCCATTTTGTGAAACCTTAAATTGCAGTTTATATTGACGGAAAGGGCAGCTTTTCATTCCTTTATCTTTACCACAAATAATTTCACATCATGCAAGAACTCATCCAACAAATTGCTGCCAAGGCAGGTATTACTGAAGAGCAGGCACTCATCGCTGCCAACACCACGAAAGACTTTATCAAAGGGAAAGTGCCACCACCGGTTGCAGGTATGGTTGATCAGTTCTTTTCAGGGAATTTTGACCCTACAGCGGCTATGAAATCAGCCACTAGTCAACAAGCCGACTGGATGGACAAGGCAAAACAAACTGCTAAAGAAACAGGCGATAAGTTGAGCGATATGGCTGATGATGCCACAGAAAAAATTTCCGGTTTTGCACATGATGCGGTTGATAAAAGCTCCGCTATGGCCAAAGAAGCAGCAAGCCACATCAACGAATGGGCCAGCAAAGCAGGAGGCTGGAGCGACGATGCGATGAGCAAATTCAAGAGCTTTTTCAACCACGACAATGACGATAAAAGAAAGGCCTAAGCATGCGAGGTTTTCAATAAATAAAGCGCCGAGTAGGATGTTTTCTACTCGGCGCTTTTTTATACCTTATTGTGCTACTTATCTCCCACCATAGCCCCAGTCCTTTAGCCAAGCCTGAACCTTGTCTTTATAGTCTCCCTGTATCAAGATGAGCCCATCTTTTGCACTTCCTCCAGTACCGCATTTAGTCTTTAAAAGCTTGGCCAATGCTTGCAGGTCGTCCTCTGTTCCAATGAAATTTTCAATCAAGGTCACCACCTTTCCAGCCCGTTGCTTTTTATCCAAACTCACCCTAAGGCGTTGTTTTTCCTTTGGTAATGTTTCCTGTGAATCCTCTTCCGCTTTTGGATGAAAATCGGGGTTGGTGGAATACACGAAGGGCGAATTTTGCTTTGACTTTGCCATGGCGCGAAATTGAGGAAAATTGTCTGATTTGAAGATTTGGGAATTTGGAAATTTGAAGATGATTTACCGTTCCAAGAGTCCGTCCGTACCGACACGTGCGGACTTTCTACTTTTGTTTTGATACGTGATTCCCGCCTCCGTCTCGTTATTTTCTACTATCGTCTTAATGTTTCCCGAAAGCTTGATACTTGATACCTGATACTTGATTCCGGCTCTACTTTTACCAAATGAAACAACTCCGCTTCTTGCTCGTCGCAATCATTATTTTAGGAAATTTTGCTGCAAGCGCACAAGAAAAAAAGGAACAGTTACCCTATCAAAAATACCCGTCGTTACCAGCTTTCAATCTTTTATCGGAGGATAGCAGTGAGGTGATAAACATGTATTACGCGAAAAGCGACAAGCCGATTGTGCTCTTCTTTTTCTCACCGGATTGTGAGCATTGCCAAATCACAACTGATAAATTGATGGCTAAAATGGACAGCATGCAAAATGCCTATTTCTATTTCATGACCTATATGCACCTTTCTGACTTGCGCCCGTTTGCGAAGCTGCATCATTTCGAAAACTATAAGAACATCATTGCGGGCAAAGACTATCAGTTTTTCTTTCCAAAATTCTATGGGGCTACAACAGTGCCTTATCTCGTGATTTACGATAAGCACAAACAGTTTGTGAAGCTTTATGATGGAGCTATCAAAGTGCCGGAAATCCACCACATTTTGGATTCGCTTTCTGTAGCGAACTAAGAAGAGGATTTACTTCTTATACACTTGTACGAGGCAAGTAAAATCCTGCAAGCGATCCACTTGTTGCTGACGGCTCAAACCATCTAATCTATTCACTTCCGGCAGGCGAGGACGCTTGTCTTTAGGCAGGTCTTTGAGCAAGCGCAATAAGGTCTTTGAGGAAATGGCGTAGGTGGTACTTTCCGTTTGTGCATCCTTACTTCTTATCACACCTAGCACATCGCCTTCTGCATCAAACACGGGCGCACCGCTCTGTCCGGGGCCAGCAGGTACTTCCAGGCGATATTGGTTAGAGTCGCCCTGGAAGCCATTCCGCGCAGCGATATAGCCTTCGTTATACACGATTTCATCTTGTGGAAAACCTAGAGTATAAACAGAAGTACCGAGCGAAGCTTTGCCAGGACGGAAGGAATAAGGTATCTCGGAATGCTTGCTGAAGCAGAAGTTTTTCTCATCCACTTTTAGCAATGCGATGTCGTTTAGAGGCTCATAGGCAATGACGGAAGCGGCATAACTTTTGCCATTGCGGGTAAGGATATGGAGCGACTCTGCGCCTTCAACAACGTGATAATTGGTGACGAGATAGCCATCATTACTCAAGGCAAAACCGGTAGCACTATAATTGCTTTGGGGCGCGACTGGCGCAACTTCTGCGGTGACTTCCTTTATCTTTTCAATTTGCTTTTGCTGCTGATGCTGTGTCTGCTTAATAGTCTCCATATCATGCCGCACAAGCTGGAGGTTGCGAGAAAGGACGTTACTGGTTTCGTTGTGATGAATAGTCCAAACGGTGATTGCGGAAGTCAATAAAGCGACACTGGCAGCGATCCCAACACTCTTCCAATAGCGCGGTAATAACTCTATACTTTTTCTGAGAAGGTTCATTTTAGGAGCAGTTACTTCTGTATGAATGTCTTTCAATAAACCCTTGAAAGCACTGCGTTTTTCGCCTTCTTCAAGGCTTATAATGGTATTGAGGTAGTCGGAGTAAACTTGGGCTTTATCGGGGCTTTCATTCAAGAATGCCTCCAGTTGCTTTCGTTCAACAACACTAAGGATGCCGGTAGCTTCTGCTTCGGCCAATTTCATCAAATACAACTCATCATCAGGGCTCATCATTTCTACGCTTTTTTATGTTCTTACCTACGCTTTGAAGAATATTTTCTTCAGCCTATTCAGGCATTTATATTTCTGTGTCTTCGCATTATCCGGATTGGTGTATCCAAAGTCTGCGGCTATTTCTTGCATGCTTTTATCTTGATGATAGAATGCCTTTAGCAGCGAGCGACAAGGCTCTCCCAGCGCGTCTAGCGCAGCATCCAATTGCTGGTAATGCTGCTCGCGTTCTTCATGGGCATTCAGGTCATCATCATATGCAGCATCGATACCACCATCCTGGCCATAATTTTCTGGAAGTGCGATGGGCATTCGCTTTCGCTGATCCAGTTTTTTATACCAGAGATGCTTGCAAATAGCAAACAAGTAGGTACCGATTCTACAACTAAGCTGGAATTCTTCATTCCTTGCTTTTTCAAAGAGCACAACCATCGCTTCCTGAAAGATGTCTGCTGCATCGGCTTCATCGCCACCCGTGCCTTGTAGCCAATGCATCACCGTTGGGTAATGCTGCTTATAGACCTGAGTGGTGGCCGCTCTTGCACCGCCTGCAACGCCTTTCAGCAATTGGGCATCTGTGAGTAGGAGGCTCTGGTTCACGTATTAATACAGGATTAGGCAAAAAGTAACCCGAAGGTACAGGCACATTTTTCTATGATTGCCGTCAGTAGAAGGTATTCACCATTCACCGAGATTTTTTTTTGAAAAAGTTTTTTAAGAATGGATTACCTTTTTTTCAAAGGTGCATTAATGGGAAATAAACACAAAAAAACAAAACAAGATGAAAATCGTAAAATTCGGTGCACTTGCACTTGCTCTCGGTCTTTTCGCTGCTTCATGTGGTAGCGGAACTTCTACTTCAACTACAACAACTGACTCTACTACTATGGCCGCTCCAGCTCCAGTAGCTGCACCTGCTGCCCCAGCAATGGATACTGCTGCACACGCTGCTGCTGACACTGCTAAAATGACTGCTCCTCCAGCAAAGCACTAATTTCTCGCTTAGAAATTGCACTAAAAAGCCACCCGCCAGTCGGGTGGCTTTCCTTTTTCAAGTAGTTTAAATCTTTGCTGCTACGGTCGCACTAAAAAAAGTTTTGAGCACCATGGGTTACCTTTTTTGAAAGCCAGTATAAATGGCAAACAAACACAAAAACAAAACAGATGAAAATCGTAAAATTTGGCGCTCTCGCCCTCGCTCTTGGCCTTTTCGCAGCATCATGCGGCAATAGTGCTTCTACTTCTACTACAACAACTGACTCAACTACTATGGCTGCTCCAGCTCCAGTAGCCGCTCCTCCTGCTGCTCCAGCGGTAGATACCGCTGCACACGCTGCAGATACTACTAAAATGAAAGTAGAAACAAAAACAACTACTACAGAAAAGCACTAATTTCTTTCTTAGAATAGTGAAGAGAAGCCATCCGCCAGCCGGGTGGCTTTTTCTTTGAATATCTTATTTCTGGTCGCTACGATTCTTCCTAAAAAAAGTTTTTTGAACAGCTTGGGTTACCTTTTTCAAATGTCGGTATAAATGGCAAACAAACACAAAACCAAAACAAGATGAAAATCGTAAAATTCGGCGCTCTCGCCCTCGCTCTTGGTCTTTTCGCAGCATCATGCGGTAGCGGAACTTCTACTTCTACTACAACAACCGATTCTACTACTATGGCTGCTCCAGCTCCAGTAGCTGCAGCAGTTGCCGCACCAGTAGATACTACCACACATGCTGCTACTGATACTGCAAAAATGAAGACTGAAACTTCTACTACCACTACTACAAAAGAGAAGCACTAATTTTTTCTTAGAAACTGACTTGAGAAGCCATCCGCATGTCGGATGGCTTTTTCTTTTCGAGCTTGCCTCGTCAGAAAAACTGTTAGTTTATTTTTCGCCGCCGTCACAACCAAAGATATATTAGGTTAGAGGTGTCGGCGGCTTGGTCTCTTTGCTGCCACCCAAATCCACAATATTCCGAGCGCTATTATAAGCACTCACCTAGTATAAATTAATCCCTGCCGCGTACCTATTTCCCCTACGGCGTTACCCACAAATAGCTATCTTTCCGGACTTCTTTGATAAAAGCATAATACTTCCCATTTATCGTTTCGTAATGAGTTGAATAAGTGGAAATTTCCAACAAAACTCGTGTATCTTCTTGCAGGCCGGCCAAATCACCCGCCGAAAAAGAAACGGAACTGCTCGAACCTACCAAGCTCTTCGCTACTTCGGGATAACGAAATGTAACTACAATAGAATCGGCATTGGTTGCCGAAAAAGTATAACTCCAGCCCGACTTACTAATCGTATCAGGCAAAAGCGTTGAAAATGTGGGGAATGGAGCAAGGTCGTTGTACGAAAATGCAGATACGCCACCGCCACCACTCACATGCCAAACTGTGCTATCGCTAATGTGAAAATCTTCTCCACTAAGGCCGTAAATAGGATTGCTTGCACCTTGTAAGTCCATTAGTTTGTCATTTAAAGACACACTACCAACGTTGATGCCAACGGGGCCCTGTAGAGTATCAATAAAATAAGCTCCTGCAATCTGATTGTTCACCGTATCCCAAGGTGCTGTGGAAGACTTGATGATAAAGAATTCGCCACCATACGAGGCATTTTCAGGAGGGCTGGGCTCATTGGCTTTGCTACAGGATTGACTGAAAATCGGCACCAACATTAAAAGTGCAAAAGCTATTGTGTTTTTCATTTTACGAAGTTTCATTTTATTATTGTTAGTTTTTTAGTGTATGCTGAGATGCTACTCACTATTTTTATAACGTAGTTTCCCGCAGCAATATTCCCTAAATCAATCTGAAGTTTACTTATCTTCTCAGTGTTCGTCTTATAGAACACATTGCCCGTAAAATCTGCGATTTGGATAGAAAAATAACCTTCATGAAAGAAATCTATCACAAATGAGCCTTTTGAGGGGTTTGGCGAGATATGGATAAAATCGTCTCCCTCAGTGCCGGTGTTCGATTGGGCAAATAGACTTTCCATCAATCGAATTTGCGATGAGTCTCCCGATTCATAAATTGATTTTTTGAGCTCATTAGCATACGCTTGCTCCTGCTCCGGACTATAATATTTGTCCGCCATACGGTCAGCACTGTCATTTACATGCAGTTGTCTAAGATTGTTATGTTCGGTGTTATCTGGGCTATATTCAATTGGGGTGGGGAATGTGGAAACAAAGTTTGGGTCATTTGTTTGTAGCATTGCATAATGGAAGGGTGTACTTTGTGCATTTGGTACATCCACAAATGAATTACATGAATAATCCTGAATAAATGCATCGAAATAAGAGCCACTCTTTGCTTCAAACCCAGGGTATAAGTCCACCGTTTTGGCACATCGAATAGTAAGATGTCCTGTTGCATTTACCTTATTTATTGCAGAAATGTACTCCAGATAATTCAAAGTTAGTTTATAGGTGTGCGAACCTATGTTGCTTCCGTCGGGATAATTGGTGTTGAAATTCTCCGTATAAAACGGATTAATCATCTTCTTCAAATAGTTGGAGGTTTCTACAAGCCCATACAAATTAAACAGCAACATGTAATCAAGCCCATTAAATGAAGCATTGTAGCCACAAGGATTTTGAGTATTCACAGAATAATTTGTTGATCCATCTCTCTTCAAAGGTTCGAGCAGGCGGTTTACCCCAGACCAATCTCTTCCCCCTTCATATTCCCCACAAAAATTGTGAGGCCCACAATTAGGAGCAGTATTCAATAGATATTCGTAAGATTTTTGACCACCATACTTTGTTGGGTCAAATCCTGCACCACAGCCTGGGCCATATTTATCTAGTCTAAAAATTAAGGGAGTGTGTGGTGCATAAAATTCATTTGATAAAGAGTGATTTCTTACTCTTGTCCATGAATCATCAATTACTGGCAAGGACGGCCAAGCCCAACTAGGTATCCATGAAGGCTTAGGCGGTGTAGCTGGGCCAATTACCCAGTTTCGTGAATAGGCAACAAAATCATCCGTAAAGGACAAATCTTTTTTGGGAAATTTATTATTGGCAAATTGTGCTAGTTGGAATAATTTGTCATAATTAAAAGCAGTACCTTCCATCCATGTAGAGTTGTTGCCGCAAGCATTGGCACAAATACCTGCAGCCTTCGCCGCTGGCAAGGCACTAAAATAGAACAAGGCACCAGAATTCAAGCATTGACTTGCGGTATTATATTTATCTCCAGCCGTACCGTATATGCAATTTTCTGTCAAAGGGTTTAGGATTGTCCAAGGATAGGGGCCTGGCATTACACCAGTAATACCGACAAGGGCAGACTCAGCATTATTTGCTTGAACCACTGGATTCCAAGTACTAAATCTCGGCTTCGGAATCCATTCTATCATCCTAAACAATGAATTCGCAGCTTTGCAGCG
>JBDTKK010000024.1:0-4003 GCA_039935335.1 Chitinophagaceae bacterium | reverse complement strand
TCTTTAAAACTAAGAAAGCAGCAATTACAATAACTATTAAAATAACAAGTATTCTTTTGGTAGAAATATTTTTCATTGAGCTTTTGTGCTGAATAGCGAATGTTTTAAGCTTCCTACAACCAAATCGGGAAGGTAAAAATAGATGATAGTTATCAGATTTTTGGTGAGAACCGCAGATAAATATTTGATTACCTTTGCCGGCCAACAAAAAGCGCAATTAATGTCTGAAGTATCAATCGTTTGTCCAGAATGTAAATCACCTTATGGCTATGAAAACGGCGAATTAATGATGTGCCCGGAATGTGGTCATGAATGGAATCCGGCAGAGCTAAAGGAAGAAGGATTAGTGGTGAAGGATGCCAATGGCAATATCCTGCAAGATGGCGATACAGTTGTGGTGCTCAAAAACCTACCGGTGAAGGGCGCAAACGGCCCGGTAAAAGCCGGAACCAAGGTGAAAAATATAAGATTAACCGATGGCGACCACAACATCGATTGTAAAATTGATGGCTTTGGGTCAATGGCTTTGAAATCAGAATTTGTGAAGAAGGCTTGATTTTGAAGTACTTGAGCTGATTTTTGGATAGTTAGTCTTTCTGCCGTCGCACAATCTCTGACCGCAATGAAATTGCCTCATTTCCGCTTTTAAAGAATGGTTTCGAAAATTTGTTATGCGTATAAACTGCTAATTGAAAAGGGTTAGTAACCAATGCCCAAAGGCCCGCACCAGCATGGGCTGCTGTCGCCGTTGGGAATTGAATTTCCCCAATAGAGCCTGCACGAAACACAATATTACTTGGGGCTATTTCAGCTTAATCAAGGGATGATTCAATCCATTAACTTCATTGTTTACAACCACATATTTGTCCAAATTCTCAAAGAGTTGGGTCAAGGTCTTAAATCCATAAGTTCTCGGGTCAAAACTTGGGTCTATTTTTCTAAGCGCGAGTCCGATTTTCGCTATGTAAGTTCCCCCTTCTTCACTTGATGATATCTCGAAGGCCTTCCTAATATTCGCTTGGGGAATCTTGGGGAATTGCTTTTTTTGCACCGCCTTCTTTGCTTTCTTGGATTCGGGTTTAGCCACCACACTTTCCTCTACTTTGTCTTCAGTACTTGGTATATCTATCGGAGCCAATAAATTTTCGGAAAAGGTAAAGACTTCGCAAGAGTTTACAAACGCAATCGGTGTGCTTTTTCTGCCAATTCCCATCACAAAAAGCCCTTCTTCTCTTATTCTTTTTGCCAAGCCAGTGTAATCGCTGTCGCTGGAAATAATACAAAAACCATCAACACTTTTTCCATGCAGAATATCCATGGCATCAATAATCATGGAACTATCTGTAGAATTTTTCCCGGTGGTGTAGGAGAACTTCTGAATAGGATTAATGGAATGTTGGTTGAGGCTTTCCTTCCAACTGTTCATGTGTTGCGTCGTCCAATCGCCATAAATACGTCTGATAGTTGCTTTCCCGTATTTGGAGACTTCCTCCAGCATATACTTCAATAGTGCGGCTTGCGCATTATCTCCGTCAATTAATACAGCGATATTGAACTTGGTATCGGTCATGATGTTATGTTTTAAATGTTTATTGTGCCTATTGTAATTAACGGTTGGGTATTTCTGTTGCTAAGAATTTTGTACAGAAATCTTCTGCAAATATAGTGAAATGGGATTTTGGTCAGAATTTTCATGATAAAAACTTCAACCCTAGTATTAGAAGTACCCTATGGTACGATGTTTCTTTAAAAAGTGTATCCAAATGCGAAACCTAAAGCTGGATAAAATTCACTATTTTTATAGTCCAAATCATATCCATTTCCAATTCCGCCATAATATCTAAAAATAAAATGATTACCTAATGGCAATTGTTGCCCAAATTGAATTTCATTCAACCAACTTTTCCCAACTTTTGGACTATAATAATCTGTTCCGGAAAAAAGGAATTTTGTTTGATAAGCAATAAAAGTTCCGGCATTGTTTTTTAATGAATGACCTTTCTTTTTACGTCTTTCTCTATTTAAATAATATCTTACTTGTCCTCTTGCGAAGAAGCTATTACAATTTTTACTCCAGTCGTAAGTAAGTCCGTTATGCCATAAATCAGGAACACCACCCCATCCGAGATTCACATCAGCTAGAAATCTATCATTAAGTGGAATTTCAGTTCCCACAGATATTCCTTGAATTCCAAATTCAACTTTGTATCTATTTTCAAGTTTAGTTTGAGCAGAATCTAGTTGAGCAAAAACGATTTGAGAACATAAAATTATTCCAAAGATAAGGCAGACTCTTTTCATTTAATTAGTTCATGGTGTTGTTGTGAAATAGCGTATAATGTTTGGTGCTGGTGATAGCTGGAAATTCGATGAATTTTCGGTCGAAAAAAAGTACGACAAAGGGGCAAATAGTTGAAATGATTATCCATAGCTCAATAGAGAATTTTCCGCCGAAACCGTAGCCCAATAGTAAACAAAAAGTTTATGGCTTGCAGTTCAGCACAGCTCATTGCAATGCGAAGTTGGCAGAATTTACATTTGTCCGAGGTACGCAAAAACACTAAATCTTTTGTCGACATGTATGAGATTATCTATTAGACCTAAACAACTGTCCAAGTCACGATAGCAAAAAGGGGCATCAGTTTTTATGTTGTCATTCGCTATCATTTTCGGAATATAAATCTTTTCTCTCAATGCGCCATAGTCAAAAGTTGATGCAAATTCTTTGGCTTCCCCTCTCGACATTACTCGTCCCGTCCCATGGCAAAGAGAGTTGTATGTATTCTTAACTTCGTCTGTAGCCGTTATAAGAACAACATCACCATTCATGTTTGAAGGAACAACTGTCTGTTCTCCTGCGGTTACTTTAACTGCACCTTTCCTAATAATTACACCTTCATCTATAATCTCAAAATGGTTGTGATTCTTATCAAGCACAAGATTTAACCGACCAAAATATTTTTCAAGTATTTTGAATATTGCAGACCGATTGTCTTTTGCCCAATTGCAAACGTCATAAAATTTGCTGTCAAATTTTTTCGGTGAGTCAATTAGGTCGTCCACCAACTTCGATTCATTTCTTGAACCTGTATGAATAAGAAAGTACACTTTGTCATCTGTGTAAGATTCCAAAGCGTCAAGAAAATGATTGCCCGAACCCAAATCGCCAAGTTTACCTTTGTTCGCTTGAATGTCAAAATAAATCTTGTCCCAATTCTCTTTTTTAAACTCTTTCTTCGAAATATTAGTTTCGCATAATAACATTCCACAACCACAATCAGAAATCGCAAATTTTCTCCAATTTTCTTGCTTCGTAAATACAACTGTTCCTGTCGGCAAAGGTGATTTACCTGGACAAGCGTCTGGAAAAAAAATTACTTTTTCGGCTTCTAAGTCATGAGGCAACCACCCGTAAACTTTATTTAAAGGTTCCGCTGAATAATTAATTACTTCCATTGTTTATTATTTCTCTGTTCATACAGGTATAGTGGTAATTTCTGCGAACCCGCAAACATACCCAAATCCCCTTCACAAATCCCCAAAATTTGCGGCCTATTTCTACGATTGTTGCTGTTTTATAAATACTAACCAGCAACAAAATTACCAATTTTTCCGCTCATTAAGGAAAGATTCAGAAAAACCATTTGGAAGATGAAACACCAATTGAAAATGTTTAGCGACCACGGCTTTCAAGTTTGGCTATTTATTGAAGTCCTAGCATTATCTATATACTATTTAAATCGAGTATCTACAAAGTGTGGAAGCACCAAAGTCTCATATTGAGTTGAATTGACAGGTTCGAGCGTTTGCAAACTGTAGATATTGTACCAACCATGCTTACCGCCCGAGGTATGATTATGCCCCACCGAAGGGCCGGTTTGGTTGGTTGAGGCCACGTATAGTACCCCGTTTTGGTCGTCAACAGACAATCCGTGCGGCTGCCAGAAATCTCCATAAATAATCTTGATCACTTTCATGGTTTGGTAGTTGATAACCGCCACCG
>JBDTKK010000023.1:0-6803 GCA_039935335.1 Chitinophagaceae bacterium | reverse complement strand
ATTTTGAATAGTGGCGCTACGATTCTTAAAATAGAAGGTAGAGGCAAAGGGCCTGAATATGTTTTTACCGTTACCAAAGCTTATCGTCAGGCCATACAGGAAATTCAGGATGGTACATATACTCAGGAAAAAGCCGAGGTATGGAAAGAAGAGTTGAACAAAGTCTATAATCGTGGTTTTTGGGAAGGATATTATTTAGGGAAGAAATATGGAGAATGGACTAAGCATCCAGGTTCGGCGGCTACTGAAAGAAAAATATATCTAGGTAAGGGGCTTAAGTATTTTTCAAAAATCAAGGTGGGTGAATTTATATTAGAGTCTGGAAGCCTAGAGATAGGCGATACGATAATGGTAACAAGTCCCGATTTTGGAATGATGAAGGAAGAAATGAGTTGTATTGTTGCCAACGGAATTGAGGTGGAAAGAGCGGTGAAAGGTGATCTAATTACTTTCCCTTCAGAGAGAAAGATTGGTGCGAAAGATAAACTGTATAAAATTCTGAAAGAAAAGAATGGCTAAAATCATTCATTATCGGAAGAAGTGTATTGGCTGTGGTATTTGCTACGAGCTCATGCCGGAAGTTTGGCGAATGTCAAAGAAGGACGGGAAAGCAACCTTATTAAAAGCTGTTGTAAAAAAGGATGTATCCATTTTGATCATTAATCCAACAATGATTTCCGTTGCAGAAAGTGTAGCGGAGGCTTGCCCGGTGAAGATTATTAAAGTAGATTAGGCAACATGCGTTCACAGGTAGGAGGGGCAGTCTGCGAGAAGCTACTTGTTGATGTTGAGCCTTTAACCACGGAGACTAGAAATGCCTGGATGGAGGATACTTTTTCTTCTCAAATCTATCTGCAAACGCAAACACCACACCTATGCTCCCTTTACCGTGTTCAAAGATCAAATTTTTGTGAGATAGATTTGATGAAACCGCTCCCGAAAGCATGACGCGTAGGCTAGCGCGTGTGTCTGCTTGTAGGAGAAGGGAAACCGGCGTTCAAGACCTATAAGGTTTTGAAAGCCTTATAGGTCTTCCGTCGCTTCCAAAATCCAGAAATTCTTACCCCGCTCTCACACGCATAGCAAGCCCAGACTGCTTGCGAGTAAAAAATCGTAGCCGAATAAATTGACACTTCCAGACTAAAAACTGTAATCGGAACCCCGCTACAATTCTTCTCATTCTTTGATGATTTCCCCCAAATAAATCTTAGTGCCCTTATGCTGCCAATATTGGCCTCCTTAGTGTCTCTTAGTGCTCTTAGTGTCTTAGTGGTTAATCTTCAAATCTTCAAATCAAGGCAATCTACCTCCAACCAATTTTTTCAAAAGTAGCAGGCGTTCAGTTTACTAATTTTTTCTTTTTCTTCCCCCAGTGGTAGCGCTCTGCAAAAGCAAAGTATAAACTAATGCTGGACTCGTTTTTCTCAAATTTTAAGTCTTTGCCGGAGGTGTTGATAACGCCCAAAAGTTGAATTTGCCCTTTCAAGAATTGCCATCCGCCGCGCACAGTTATTCCAGGCTCAAACATCAGCGAAGTCCTGTTTTGGTCTATGGCATCCAGCACACGATATTCACTCTCCGACATATCCATATTCTTTTTCACTTCGTTGAAAGACAGAAGTGCGAATGCACTGGTAACAGCAAGGTCAAATCCAAAATAAGTGATACCGATTGAAGGTTGGATATAGTACTTTGTAAAGGGCAAGTCGGCCGAGCCAAACGTGTTTGGTTGTGAGCCTCCACCAAACGAAGAATGACTAAATTGGTACTCATGATGTTGGTTTCCACTGCCAACACCAGCGAAAACTTCGAAAACACCATGTTTGTCAATCTGTTGGAAGTAGCCCAACGCTGCATCCAAATAATGGCCTCGCGCCCAGTCGTTCCCATCATTCTTTCTGCCCCCATATCCGTACATATAATTTGCGGCCACACCTATATGATTAGTAACTGCGTAGGCCGAGTGAAAGCCCACAAAATTAGTCTCGTCTCCGCCTCCGGCAGAAAGTGCTACTCTAAATTCATTTTTATCTCTGAATAAGGGGACATTCTGGGCATTGGGAATGTAGTAATAATGGGTGCAACCCGTGAGGATCAACAATAAAATTACACTCGCTATAATTCTTTTCATTTCTTGATGTTTTCCCCAAATAAATCTTAGTGCCCTTATGCTGCCAATATTGGCCTCCTTAGTGTCTCTTAGTGCTCTTAGTGTCTTAGTGGTGAATCTTCAAATCTTCAAATCTTCAAATCTTCAAATCGACCTAATGCGCCTCCAACCAATTCTTCCCCATGCCCGCTTCCGCCTGAATTGGTACATTATTTGGTAACACCATTGCGCTACACATCGCCTCCGTTATTAATTGCTTCGCCTGTTCTGCTTCACCAAGTGGCACATCAAAAATCAATTCGTCATGCACCTGCAGCACCATTTTGGTTTGCATTTTCGCTGCTTTCAATTCCTTATCCACGGCCAGCATCGCCAGCTTTATCATATCTGATGCCGTGCCTTGAATGGGCATGTTCACCGAGTTGCGCTCCGCAAAGCCGCGCACCGTTTGGTTAGCCGATACAATGTCGGGCAGCCAGCGCCGCCGACCAAGCATACTTTCTACATATAAATGCTCCCGAGCAAATTGGATTTGACTGCTGATGTATTTCTGGATAAAAGGATATTGCCGGAAATAGTTGTCAATAATCTCCTTCGCTTCCGAGCGCGATACGTTCAGACTTTCGCTCAATCCAAAAGCGGTTTGGCCGTAGATGATACCAAAATTCACCGCCTTCGCATTGCGTCGTTGTTCGCTGGTTACTTCACTTTCTGGCACGCCATAAACACCCGCAGCGGTGGCGGTGTGAATGTCTTTGCCTTCGGCGAAAGCTGCTATCATGGCCTCTTCGCCAGCAAGAGCAGCAATAATTCGGAGTTCGATTTGAGAATAATCCGCAGAAAGCAAAGTGTAACCTTCATTGGCAATAAATGCTTTCCGTATTTCGCGTCCGGCTTCGCTTCTGATTGGAATGTTTTGCAGGTTCGGATTGTTGGAAGAAAGCCTGCCCGTCACCGCGATGGTCTGATTGAAACTGGTATGTATCCGTCCGGTTTTTGGATTAATTAAAAGCGGTAAAGCATCCACGTAAGTGCTTTTCAATTTGGCGAGCTGCCGGAAAGTGAGAATGTCTTCTACAATCGGGTGCTTTTTGCGGAGCTTTTGCAGCACGTCTTCGCCTGTGGCATATTGACCAGTTTTTGTCTTTTTACCACCGCCTTCAATCTTCAATCCATCAAACAAAATCTCACCTAATTGCTTTGGCGAAGCGAGGTTAAACCTTTGCCCAGCCTGCTTATAAACGGATTCTTCAGCTGCTTTGACATCGCGCTCCAACTCCTTAGAATAAGCATTGAGAAAAGGTACATCGAGCCCAACTCCTGTATATTCCATATCCACCAAAATGGGCATCAACGGATTTTCTACGTCTTTAAAAAGACCTGCCGCTGTGCTGGATTCCACCATGGGGCGAAACACTTCCTGTAGTTGCCAAGTAACGTCCGCATCTTCTGCTGCATATTCTTTTACTACCTCGACAGGCACATCGCGCATCGTCTTCTGGTCTTTCCCCTTTTTACCAATCAAAGATTCAATGCTCACGGGTTGGTAACTAAGGTATTTCAAAGCCAAGGCATCCATGTTTCGTTTGCCATCCGGCTCTATCAGGAAATGCGCCAAAAGGGTGTCCCAAAGTGCACCGGAAATCTCGATATTGTACCAGCGAAGCACGAGCAAATCATACTTCAAATTTTGTCCCACCCAAGTGATTCCTTTCTTATCGAATAGGGGTTGAAACTGCGCCAGTATTGCCTTTGCGGCTTCGCGTGCTGCGGGAATAGCTACATAATGTCCTTCGCCTTTGTTCCAAGAAAAGGAAAGTCCAACAAGGTCAGCGTAATTGGCATCGATGTTCGTGGTTTCGGTATCGAAGGCGAATATTTGCAGTCCCATTAAGGTCTGAACAAGTCCGTTAATTTCTTCCGGAGTTTGGTATAAATGATAGTCGTGTTCCGTGGTTTCAATCGTCTCCGAGGCTACTAAAATTTCCTCGCCCGCCGTTTCCATTCCAGTTGAAAATGAACTGCCCGCTTGCGTAGGATTGCCAAATAAATCCAGCGCAACAGCTACTTGCTTTGTCGTCACATCTTCACCCAAAACCCGTTTGCTAAGCGACTTGAATTCGAGCTCATTGAAGATGAGCTCCAGCTTCTCTTTGTTGATTTCTTTTACCCTGAAATCTTCTGCATGAAAGCTAATGGGAACGTCGGTAATAATGGTAGCAAGTTGTTTGCTCATCAGCGCATTTTCCTTGCCATTCCTTACTTTCTCTCCTATCGAGCCTTTTATGCTATCAGCCCCTGCCAGCACACCTTCCAACGTATCAAACTCGGCCAAAAGTTTGGCTGCGGTCTTCTCGCCCACGCCTGCAATGCCAGGAATATTATCCACCGCATCGCCCATCAATCCGAGGATGTCTATCACCTGATCCACGCGCTTAATATTCCACTTAGCGCAGATTTCCGCAGGGCCTAGAATTTCAAAAGTCTTGCCTTGATAGCCCGGTTTGTACATGAAAACATTGTCGCGGACGAGCTGTCCATAATCCTTATCCGGAGTAACCATGTAAACGGTGTAACCCAAAGCGGCGGCTTCCAAAGCCAGCGTTCCAATCACATCATCGGCTTCATAACCTGGGCTACTAAGACAAGGAAGTGAGAAGCCTTCCACGATGCGTTGTATGTCCGGCAAAGCCCCAATGATATCTTCCGGCGCGGCTTGTCGATTGGCTTTGTATTCTGCAAAGGTGTTGCTGCGATGAACGTCCGTATCGCTTTTCCCGCCTTCAAAAACGACGGCGAGATGCGAAGGTTTTTCGCGATTAAGTAAGTCGAGTAAAGTGGTGGTAAAACCAAACTGGGCGCTAGTATTGCGGCCAAGGGAAGTGATACGGGGCGTGCGATTGAGGGCAAAATAGGCACGATAAATCAAGGCCATCGCATCCAGCAAAAAGAGCTTCTTCTCGTTCATAATCTTTCAAAGGTTAAAAGTAAAGGTGCAGCGAGCCTTGGAACTTGACTAATGTCAAGAACTTGGTGAACAACAAAGTATTTTGGAATAATCCTTAGCGAGCAGCATACAATTTCCAGCAGCTTATTTTTACACCCATCATGACGCAAACTTTCCGCTTAGTTATTGGCCTAATCGTCATCATCGCCTTGATACTTATGGGTTATGGCTTGGGCAGAAGGAAGGGTGCGAGCGACGTAAAATCCCAGCTTATAGAGAACTATTCCTTCGTGAGGCAAATTGCAGAATTGGCTTCGCTGGAAGTGGAAGGTGTTACCACTTTTAAGTCCACGAACCTTGCCAATGATGGCTCTATTTCGGACCGTTTAAAGCAGATTTTTACAGAACAAACTGTTCATTTATCCATTCCTTACACGGCCAAATACGGTGTCAATCTGAAGGATAGCTCGATGCACATCACCAAACGGGATTCCGTATTGGAAATTGATTTGCCGCCCGTGCAGCTTTTATCTTTCGAACTAAGGATAGATAAGCTGGATGCTACTAGCCGCGCGGGTTTGCTGTCTTCTGCCGGGCCCGACCTTTACATGGATTTTCAAAAACAATTGTATGCGGAAAGCCGGGCACAATTGGCACAGAATGCTACTTATTTGGCGCAGACGGAAGCCGGAATTGCAGCCTTGTTGAAGGAATATTTTAAGCTGACGGGGCTGACGGTAGTTTGTCAGTTTGAAAATCAGAAATCAGCGGTGAAAATGCTTAAGGGATAAGAACTTCTCCTCTCAAGGACTCAAAATATTCGCCCAAATATTTATCCTGCCGCCTTTATACCCATCTGCATTGCCGCAATCACCAACCCATTTCTTGACTTTACCCCCAACTTCCCGCAAAGCGTTTCTGCATAACTCTCTACTGTACGCACACTGATACCCATGTGATCTGCTATTTGTTTGTAAATAAGGTCGCGGCAGCACCAAGCCAGAAATAGCGTCTCCTTCTCCGTGATGTGCGGCGGCGTTTTTTGTGCGGCCTCCACCAGACTTTCATCCACCAAATCAGAGTGATAAAAGCCCTGGGCAACAACAGTTTCAATTGCTGCCTTCAGCTCTCGTGGACTACAATCTTTAGCGAGATAACCCCCCGCTCCACCGCTTAGCATTTTGATGATTGGTAGCTCGGCATTGTGCATAGACAACGCTAGCACTGGCACATCCGGCCAACGTTTCTTTATGGCGGCTAGCGTATCGTAACCATTCATCACTGGCATGTTGACGTCAAGGATGCACACATCGGGCGGCGAGGAAAGCGCGTCTATGGCGGTTATTAGCTCTTGCCCATTGCCAGCTTCGGCCACCACTTCAAAGCCATACTTGGTTGCAATGGAGATGATGCTTTGCCGGAAGATGGCGTGGTCGTCGGCGATGGCAATGCGGATGGGCATAGAAGACTATTAATAATGATGCCGAACCTAAAATACCCTGATGAAGCTTTCCTCCACCTTATAGACTAAACCGTGCTCGGAATTAATGCGCCGCGGCCATGCGCCTGAAAATAGATGTTTTAATGACTCCGGCTTGCCAATACCTTCAAATGGCGTCTGGATAATATTCTCTAGCAACTGCCGGATTTTGCGCAGCACCGCCTCATTATTGGTGTCTTTCCAATATTGAAGGTCTTCCAGTGCCGAAGCTTCAAATATTACTTCCATATCTCGTCAAGGCCTAC
>JBDTKK010000022.1:0-13842 GCA_039935335.1 Chitinophagaceae bacterium | reverse complement strand
TCCTGCAAATGCTTTTGGGTCTAGAAGCTCAAGACAATGGCAAAATAAACATTGGCGACACGGTCATTTTCGGAAATTTCTCGCAGAGCGGATTGGAAATAAAAGAGGACGTTCGGGTGATAGAATATGTGAAGAATATCGCGGAGCATTTCCCTTTGGCAAATGGTAAAAGCCTAAGCGCAGCGCAGTTCTTAGAGCTTTTCTTGTTTACGCCGCAGCAGCAATTTACTTACCTGAATAGTCTTAGTGGTGGTGAGAAAAAGAGATTGCAGTTGCTGTCTATTCTTTTCAAGAATCCCAACTTCCTTATTCTGGATGAACCGACCAACGACCTTGATTTGGCGACGCTTGCGGTGCTGGAAAACTTCCTCAGTGAATACGCGGGTTGTTTGCTCATCGTGAGTCACGACCGCTACTTTATGGATCGGCTCGTCGACCATCTTTTTGTGTTTGAAGGCGATGGTAACGTGCGCGATTTTCCTGGGAATTATTCTGCGTACAGAGTTTGGTTGAAAGAGCAGGAAATCCTCGCGAAGCAATCCGAAAACAAGAACGCGAAAGCGGCCATCAATAATTCACTTCCGTCTGCATCCATTGCCGATGCAGAAGATGTTGCGCTTCCTGAAAAGAAAGTAGAAACACCGACGCTCAAGCAAAAAAAGCTGAGCTATAAAGAGCAGCGAGAGTTTGAACTTTTAGAAAAAGAAATGCCTGCTTTGGAAAAAGAGCGGGAGGAAATTACGGTAAAAATGACTGCGCCAAATCTACCTTACGAAGAACTACAACCGCTCACGGCCCGCATTACAGAGGTTACAAAACTTTTGGAAGAGAAGGAAATGAGGTGGTTGGAGTTGAGCGAGATGGTTTAAGTAGAAGGCAAAATTTGTAAGGTTTATGCCAAATAGACTCTGTTTTAAGCAGAATGCCTCCTTCGTCAACCTAAACTAGCTACAGTTTCTATTGTGTTGATATCTGCTGAAATAAATTCAGCATGAGGAAAGCGATGCCTAAATATAGATTCGACGCCTGTTCCAGATTTATTTCGGCACTATTCCTGAGCCTGTTTTAGGACGACGACACGAAAGATATAACTATTGGTTGCCTTTTTTAGGTATCTAACTGGTGTAAACGATATCCTGCTCCAAAAAAGAAACGACCAATTTCGATGGCGGTTTCTTTTAATTAATTCCAAATCTCCTTTTACCAATATCGCCGCAATTGATAGGCTAATTGATATCAACTTGCACGCTCCCCGGACCTAAATCGGTAACAGTTACATTGACCCATCCGCAACTGTTCACCCAAAATGCACCCGAAGAAGGAAAACCAATCCATGGTGGAGAACTCGCATTGATTGGAGAAATATAATCATTGCCATCAGAGTATCCCATGGAATTAGGGTTTGTGTTTAACCAAACACCTACATATGCCCCAGCTAGGATTGTAACGCCTCCAGGTGCTATGGGGTAATAGGGTGATGTTCCACCGCTCCCACTTATTACCGTCATATGAAACGGACAGGTGGAGTTATTGTTGATGATGATTTGCGCATGGACAAAGAGGCCAAAGCACATCATGCAGGCAAGTAACAGACATTTTTTCATAAAAAAATTGTTTTGTTTAGAAAAGGTAAAAATCAGATTTTTTTTTTTGCAATAAACTGTTAAAATGCTAAAAGTCGTTAAATAGTTCATCGTTTTCTTTAGCTTTGTATCGGCCAAAAGGTCTAAAAACTAATCACCTACCATGAAGAAAATCTTACTCTATCTAATTGCTTTGGTTTGCGTTACTAACAGTACAGATGCCCAAGTACAAGGCTGGCAATGGGCCAAAAGAAGCAGTATTAACAGGCAGGGGGTTAACACAGTACGGTCTAATTCGGTAATTAGTACCGACAAGCTCGGGAACGTCTATATGACCGCGCTAATTGCAGATAGCAATTTTAATATAGATGGGCATTCTCTATCCACTTGGGGAAAGACCGATATACTACTTACTAGTTTTAATTGTGAAGGTATTTATCGCTGGAGCAAAGTAATTGGGAGTAGTAATGACTCCGATCAAGTACTATCGGTAAAAACGGACACATTGGGGGATGTATATGTATGCGGCACCATGACTCTAAAATCCCAAAGCGGCGGGTCTGTAAATGGCCATTTAGATACTGATACTAGCATTATTGGCAATAGTTACCGTACCATGTTTTTGGCAAAATGGGACACAGCGGGCAATTTTAAGTGGCTCCGAATGCCGCAACCGGACACTATCGGATATTTGAATGCCAACTTATATACTTCGATGTTTGGTATGGACGTGTCGCCCGATGGCACGGTACATCTTGCGTGTTATCTTACTCCAGGCGGTTACGCCGGCTATAAAATGCGCATCAATACTTCCGGAGCTTACGTCATCCGTTATGATGCCAACGGCAATTATTTGGGTAATACGGCACTCGACATGCACTATTCTGGTATTAGTAATAGAGTGGATTTCTGGCTTCCGATTTATGGCACGCGGTTTAAATACGATTCGGTTCATTCACGATATTTGGTTTATGGTTTTGCCTCCACGGGTATCGGAGGAATAAGATACATTGGTAATAATCCGGTGTTTGAAAATCTTGGCTACCTCGCGAGTTTTAATGCGTCTAACGGTAGTGTTACCTTTCAAAAAATCCAAACCACTAATCCCACCTCGGCCGATACGATTCTTTATGTAAGGGATTTGGCTTTGGACCGCTCCGGCAATATTTTCGTCGTAGGTGAAGCACTGCCCGGATGTATTTTTAACGGAATTAAGTTTGATAACCCCTTATCTCAAAAGTCTGCGTTTATCATAAAAATGGACGGGAATACTGGCGATACTTTATGGACAAAACTGGGGCGAAGAAGTGTAAATCGCTTCTATCATTATGCTCCTCAAGTTTGGGAGGCGGACCGTATATCCGTTTCCAATGGTGTAGTAAGCATTGGCGGAATGTTAATTGACAGCTTGAATTACCCAAACTATAGTATTCATAATAACAGGGTGCTTGACTCCATTGATGGCTATATGCTGCAGCTTAATGCGAGTACCGGTGCATTAAATAATAGTGTCATTATCCCATCAGCGCCAAATATGATGATGATGAGTGTAGCAAATGATGAGCGAGGCAACTTTTATTTCGGCGGCTTCTGTACAGATTCTATCCGGTTCCAAAGTCCTAATAATCCGGGCGGCATCGCCTTTTATGACATAAACCCCTATCTTAACTTTTACCCCTTCTGGTTTTTGGCCAAGTGGGGCGTTGAAAGCTGTAGCTGCACTGTGCCCAATGCGAGTTATTTTGCGGGCAACGGAAGTGGCAAAACTGTAGTTTATACCTATACTGGTACCACTCTTGGCATTGATAGTTTGGTTTGGGATTGGGGAGATGGGCAAAGCACGACGGTAAGTTCCGGTTTTGCCACGGCTATAAATCACACTTACGCTACGACAGGCAAGCAATACATCGTTTGCGTCAATGTGTATGGAGATTGTGGCTCCAATCAATACTGCGGGTTGTCTGCACCGGTGTCAGTAGCACAAGCTGGTGTTACCTCTTCTGGCATTTTGCTCTATCCCAATCCTGCAAATGACTATTTAATACTGGAAAATGCAATCGGTGCTCAGGTGGAAATGTATAATGCTTTAGGGCAAAAAATCCGAAGTTTCAGCGTTGGGCAAGTTCGACAGCGCGTAGATGTTGGCGGGCTGAGCAAAGGAGTTTATCTATTGCAGTTTACTACGAAAGATGGGAGACGGGAACAGATAAGTTGGGTGAAGCGGTAATACCGTTTGGAAATAAATATTGCACAAATTGACTTTCCTCCCTGCGGAGCCGAGAAAAAAGTCTGTGATGTACCTATTTCGCTCTCCATTCTATCTAATACCATTTAGACATCTATTTTACATAATTCCCAAATCTTTTTAGCCCTCTCTCCCGGCCTCTCCCCCAAGGGGAGAGGGGCGTTAGGGAAAGTTTATTAGGCGGCCATTTAGGTGTCAATCTGGTATAATACCATTTGCCAAGAGATTAAAAACTAGAAACCTATATTTAACTACCGATGCAATTTTGGAGATTTGGTCTTTTAAAAATAGGAATTGCAAAGGTCTAATTATCAATGCTTTTCTTCTAAATTAGATAGATTCGACACCTAAAATAGGCAACCAGCGATAGTCACCTTCGTGTCGTCACCCTGAAATAAATTCAGGGTAAGTTCCTGAAACGAGTTCAGGACAGGTCGCCGAATTTATTTCGGCATCTATCATGTCATTTCGCACAATAGAACCTGAAACGAGTTCAGGTTGACGAGTGAGACGCCTTGCTCGAAATAGGTGTCTATCTGGTATCAGATAGCTTGACAGCGTAAGATAGGAGTACAAATGAATAAACCTTTCGTAGAGGAAATTTCCATACGCCTCTAAAAAACAAAAATGCCCGTCCCGGCTGATCCAGAACGAGCGTCTTGAAAATTTCTAAACTTAGATTACTTGAGAATTTCAGTTACCTGACCGGCACCTACAGTACGACCACCTTCACGGATGGCGAACTTAAGACCCTTGTCCATCGCGATTGGTGAAATCAACTTTACCGTAAGGCTTACGTTATCACCAGGCATCACCATTTCTACTCCTTCAGGCAGTTGGCACTCACCTGTTACGTCCGTAGTACGGAAGTAAAATTGAGGGCGGTAGTTCTTAAAGAATGGTGTGTGACGACCACCTTCGTCCTTAGAAAGAACATAAACTTCACCCTTAAACTCGGTGTGAGGAGTGATAGATTTTGGTGCGCAGATAACCATACCACGGCGAATCTGCGATTTCTCAATACCGCGAAGCAAAATTCCGGCATTGTCGCCAGCCTCACCACGATCAAGAAGTTTCTTGAACATTTCTACACCTGTGCAGGTAGAAGTAAGGGGAGATTCGTGGAAACCTACGATTTCTACGGGGTCATTGATTTTAATTACACCGCGCTCAATACGACCAGTAGCAACTGTACCACGACCAGTAATCGTAAATACGTCCTCTACAGACATCAAGAAAGGTTGATCAATTGGACGGGGAGGCAATGGAATGTAAGAATCCACAGCGTCCATCAAATCGTCGATAGCCTTAACCCACTTTTCTTCGCCAGCGAGAGCGCCGGTTGCAGAACCTTGGATGATAGGAGTGTTGTCGCCGTCAAAGTCATTCTTTGAAAGCAATTCACGGATTTCCAATTCTACGAGTTCAAGAAGTTCAGGATCATCTACCAAATCCACTTTGTTCATGAAAACTACGATTTTAGGAACGCCTACTTGTTTTGCGAGAAGGATGTGCTCGCGAGTCTGAGGCATTGGGCCGTCAGTAGCAGCAACTACAAGGATAGCGCCGTCCATTTGCGCAGCACCAGTAATCATGTTCTTTACATAGTCAGCGTGGCCTGGGCAATCTACGTGAGCGTAGTGGCGAGCAAGCGTTTGATATTCTACGTGAGCAGTGTTGATGGTAATACCGCGCTCTTTTTCTTCTGGAGCTGCGTCGATTTCGTCGTAGCCTTTAATTGTAGCCAATCCTTTCTTGGAAAGGACTGTCGTGATGGCAGCCGTCAGCGTGGTTTTACCGTGATCCACGTGGCCGATTGTGCCGATGTTAACGTGCGGTTTCTCCCGCTTGAAGGTCTCTTTTGCCATGATGCTGTTGAGTTTTTAAAAAAAAATTGTTGCTTGTTTAAATGATTTTAGCGGGTGCGAAAGTACGAAAAACATTTCAAATTTCTTGACCTTGGTCAAAATTTTTGTAAATGCTTCAAAACTTAACAAGTAATCGTTGCCTTTTGGAGCAGCAATATCACTAAAACTTTGAGCTGTTGAGCAGGATTGAACTGCCGACCTCTTCCTTACCAAGGAAGTGCTCTACCGCTGAGCTACAACAGCAACTCAACTGGCTAACGACAATTAGCTAATTAGCTAATTAGCTAATTAGCTAATTGATTAAGAGCGGGAGACTGGGTTCGAACCTGCGACCTATAGCTTGGAAGGCTATCGCTCTACCAACTGAGCTACTCCCGCTGAAATGAATTATCTACCCTGCCTTCCAACAGAATTCTTTGTCAGAAACTATTAGAAAACAGATACACAAAAACATTAAAACCGTGGGCAGGGTAGGGTTCGAACCTACGTACACTTGCGTGAGCAGATTTACAGTCTGCCGCCTTTAACCACTCGGCCACCTACCCGGTTAATCCAATACAAAAAATAAGAGCCGCTTGCCGGAATCGAACCAGCGACCTACTGATTACAAATCAGTTGCTCTACCTGCTGAGCTAAAGCGGCTTATTTTGATTGCAAAAATGAAGAACTTCTCTTCCCCCGTTTTATCAAGGGAGGGCAAAAGTAAAGGCAAGTTTTTTTTTGAGCAAATTTTTATTTTGGTCTTCAATGCTAAAGGCTAATCAAATACCCAAAACGGAGCGTAACTATCTGACCATCAAGGCGAACAATTTTTTTGAGTGTTGTAGAAAGTCGAACTAGCTCAAGGTTTTTTATCTAATCTGGTATGGTTTTTCTACTTTGGCTGTTGTCACTTGTCTCCTCAACAAGCGTCGCTTTGTAACTCGTTTTCACTTTGAACAATATTTTTCGGCGCACTCTTAAAGTCATTGGCTGGTCAGTAGTGACTATTGTCGTGTTATTGCTGCTTGTCGTCGTGCTTATTCAAGTACCATCAGTACAGCAATTTGCAAAGCAAAGGATAGTTTCCTACCTCAATAATAAGCTTGGAACTAAGGTTGCTATCGGCCATCTTTCTATAGAATTCCCCAAGAAAATAGTACTCGAAAATGTCTATTTCGAAGACCAACAAAAGGACACACTATTAGCCGGAAAACGCCTTGCAGTGGACATCTCGATGTTCAAACTCATTAAAAGCGAAGTAGAAATAAACGATATCGATTTGCAAGGCATCCGAGCAAATATTTACCGAAGGGGAACGGATTCATTTTTCAACTACAACTACATTGTCAAAGCATTTACAACGCCAAAAAAAACAACCAATCCCACAGATACCACGGGGATGAAAATTGACATCGACCACGTCTCACTGAAAAAGATTTTGCTCACTTTTCGTGACGACCAATCGGGCAGTGATGTCTATCTCTATCTAGGAGATTTCGAAGCCAAAATAAAGAAGTTTGACCCCGACCATTTGAACTTTAATATCTCCAAATTTCACCTTGCACACGTTGTCGCCAAAGTATATCAAACTAAACCACAGGTTGCCCCAAAAACCGAGGCAGAAGTCGCCGCAAAAAATACCGGTAGTACCAATATTGGATTGAAAATTGGCAAGCTTTCTTTGGAAGATATCGATGCCGATTATGCCGACGATTTATCCGCGATGAAGGCACAAATACGGCTCGGCCAATTGAGCTCCGAGTCCGAGAACATTGACCTCCCAAATTTGCAGATAGCACTGAAAAGTTTCGTCCTGAAGAACACTGATGCCGTCATCACTTTGGGCAATTCTGCTGCTGCGCATGAAGTAGAAACAAAAGTGAATACTGGTGCCAAAGCTCAAGTATCGAATCCTTGGAGATTTACGGTGGCCGACCTTGATTTGGACAACAACAATATTAAGTTCGATAACAATCAGCGACCACATGCTAAAAAGGGCATGGATTATGCCCATCTCGACGTGAAAAATCTCGTAGTGAGCGCGAAAGAATTGTCCTTTACACCAACTTCTTATTCGGGAGATATCAAGCAGCTTTCCTTCAGCGAACAATGCGGCATTAATCTAAAAAAACTACAGACTTCGTTCTTTTATGGAGACCATGGCGTACAACTCAAAAATCTGATGGTAGAAACGGATAAAACGTTAATCCAAAACGACATTGAAGCTGCTTGGCCGACAACGAGTGTCGCGGATTTATCTAATCACCTTGGCGATATGCTGTTGCGCATCAATCTCGTGAATTCGAAAATAGCGTTTGAAGATGTGCTGACTTTTGCCCCGCAGCTTGCAGACATGCAGCCTTTCAGAAATAATGAGCATGCAGTGTTTTTAATCAATACAGCCATTCAAGGGTACTTAAAAAACTTGCAGATTTCGAAGTTCGAAGCAAGCGGCATGAACAACACTTCCGTCAAATTGAGTGGAACAATTAAAGGACTACCCGACCCCAACAAAAGCATTTTCGACTTAAAAATTACCCAAGTTCAATCCTCCCAAAACGACCTTTTAAAGTTATTACCGCCATCCGCCACAAAGTCTATTAGAATCCCTGAAAGGCTCGCTGCGACAGGCTTTTTCAAAGGAAGTCTCAATAATTTCCAAACAAAATTGGATGCCAATACGTCCCGAGGAAATCTAGTGTTTGTGGCTTCGATGAAAAACCAAAAGAGTTACAACATCAAAGCTGGCGCGGGCGCTTTGGACTTAGGCTACATCCTTAAACAGGAAAAGAATATCGGGAAAGTTTCGGCAAGAATTGATGCCGTGGGAACGGGTTTTGAGCCAAAAACCATGGTTTCAAAAGTACAGATGCACGTATTTTCTGCCTATGCACAAGGCTACAATTACAGAGACTTGAATCTACACGCAAACCTTGCGCATGGCGACGTTTCGGCTATAGCAACCATGCAGGATCCGAACCTAAGTTTCAAGCTCAATGCTGCCGCTAAAATTCAAAAAGAATACCCAGCAGTTCAGATGAATCTTCAATTGGATAGTGTCAATTTTCAGGCATTGCATCTCTATAGCAAGGAGCTAAAAATTCATGGGAATATTGTAGCTGATTTTGCTTCTACAAATCCCGATGTGCTGGAAGGAAACGCCGAAATTTCTAATCTGATTGTAAACAATGCGGGGAAACGTTATGCTGCATCAGATACTATCCGAATTTCCGCTACCTCTGAAGGTCAAAATCATTCGCTCGCTTTAAGTTCAGCACCGCTCACAGCAAAGCTTTCAGGCGAATATAAACTCGCAGAAATAGGCACTGCGTTGGAGCATACTATCAACAAATACTATCAGATTCATGGATACAAACCGACGAAATATTCGCCACAAACCTGGACGCTAAATGCTACCATTCACCCTTCTCCGCTACTCTTCACTTTAATGCCGGCTTTGAAGGGAAGTGATAGCGTGAACTTAAATATCAATTTCAACAGCAACATCGATGATTTGAAACTTGCTGCACAATCCAAAAAACTGGTTTATGGCTTAAATAAAATTGACAGCCTTACGCTGACAGCCGCTACAGGCGAAGCTTTGAACTATTCCTTGACCCTGAATAAAATTGAAAGTCCGCAGTTCAATTTTAGCCATACTGCCATGACAGGCGCTGTGGCTCACAACAAGGTGACGACAACTGTGGCCATTAAAGACCTGCGAAATAAAGATCAATATCGGCTGGGAGGAACGCTCGAACAGACTCCGAATAACGGGTTTAAGCTGGTCATCGCGCCGGACATTTTACTGGATTATGATATCTGGACGACGAATGCAGACAACTACTTAGAATACAGTGATGCTGGACTTTTAGTACACAATTTTTCTTTGACTAATGGCAATCAATCCTTGACAGCAACAAGTACCGCAGATCTGCCGACAGCCCCGATTGGCGTGCATTTCAGCAATTTCAGCATGGCTACCATTACCAAAATCATGAGCCAGGATTCTTTGCTAGCAGGAGGCGTAATCAACGGAACAGCCGAACTTAGGAATCCTACAACTAATCTTGTTTTCACGTCAGATTTGACAGTTGATAACCTAAGTTATAAGCAGGACACTATAGGAAACCTTACGTTGAAGGTGGATAATGCAACCAATCAAACCCTAGCCGCAAATGTGGAGGTACAGGGACATGGGAATGATATTGAACTGACGGGGAAATATTTTTTGGAGACAAAGAAAGTGGACATGAATTTGAACCTCAAGAATGTTGCCCTTTCGTCTCTTCCACCTTTTGCTGGAGGGCAACTACAAAACGCGGATGGCAGTCTTCGCGGGCAGCTAGCTATTACAGGAACCTTTGCCGAGCCGACTGTAAATGGCATCCTACGTTTTGACAGTGCTCATGTGATACCAAGCTTGCTGGGAGCGCGTTTCGGGCTGACGAACGATGAAATAAAATTGAACAACTCGGGCATTCATTTCAACAAATTTGTATTGAGTGATACCGCAAATAATACCGCCGTCATTGAGGGTGACATCCTCACCAAAAACTATAGAGACTTCCGCTTCGCACTGAACATTAAGGCCGACAATTTTCAAGCAATCAATACGCAGAAAGGGCCTAACAAATCATTCTATGGCAAGCTCAATTTCTCGACCAAAACTACTGTTCGCGGAGACCTGAATTTGCCCGTAATCAATAGCTATATCCGCATCAACAAGAACACCGACTTCAGCTATGTCTTACCTAGTGACGACCCGGAAGTGCAGAGCAGACAAGGTGTAGTGCAATTTGTAGATGTTAGCGAGCCGGGGAATCAAAAGATATTGGCGGTTACCGATGACTCCGAGAAACTCAATTCTGTAACAAAGGGTTTGGATCTGACGGCACGAATTGAGACAGATAGCGCAGCCAATTTCAACATAGTGATTGATGAAAGAAACGGCGATGCGCTTCGTGTACGAGGCACAGCCGCACTGGAAGCGGGCATAGATAGAAGTGGGAAAGTGAGCCTAACGGGAACTTATGTTTTGCAGGACGGTTCCTATTTGCTAACGCTCAATTTCCTGAAACGGCAATTCCGTATAAAGCCCGGCAGCAGCATCACGTGGGATGGAGATCCGAAGTCTGCAACCACTGATATCACAGCAATTTATGTGGCCAATACCGCACCGATCGACTTGGTTCAAAATCAGCTTGGAGGGCGCTCTGCCTACGAAATCAATCAATACAAACAACGTATTCCGTTCAATGTTTTACTGAAGATGAAAGGTGATTTAATGAAGCCTCAAATCAGTTTTGACATTCAATTGCCGGAGCGAGAAGCGGACAGGTTGAAAGATGTGGATGCCAAATTGCAGCAAGTTCGAGCCGATGAAAGTGAACTCAACAAGCAAGTATTTGCTTTGCTTTTGTTGGGGCACTTTGTCAACGAAGATCCTTTAGCAACCGAAGGAACGCCTACTACTACAGAGTCGCTTGCGAGAGAAAGTGCAAGCAGAATCCTTACAGATCAATTAAATCGTTTGGCAGGAAACCTGATTAAAGGAGTGGATCTAAATTTCGGCGTGACTTCCGGAGGCGACTATTCGACAGGCGAGCTTACGCAGCGCACGGATTTGAGCATCGGCGCGTCTAAAAGATTGCTGAATGATAGGCTGAAAGTGAATGTAGGCTCCTCTTTCGGGCTGGAAGGACCATCGGCACCGAACCAACAAACCACCAATATTGCTGGGGATGTATCCGTTGATTATTTATTGACTAAAGATGGTCGCTACATTATCCGCGCCTATCGCAGAAACGACTATTTGGGCGTTGTGGATGGTCAAGTTATAGAAATGGGTGCCACATTCCTCTACAAAATAGACTTCGATAATTTCAACGAATTTTTTAAGAAACCAAAAAAGAAGAACGATAATCTCTTGAAAAAGAATTGATGCAATTGCCTGTCCGCCTTTTATTGCTAAGCCTTCTCTTAGGGTTTTCTGCCTGTAATGTCACCAAACATTTGCAGCCAGGCCAAACCCTTTACGATGGTGCAAAGCTGAAAATAGAAACTCCTGAAAAGGGTTCTACAAAGAACTTGAAAACAGAGTTAAAAGCATTGGTTCGTCCTAAACCAAACAAAAGCATTTTGGGTGTTCGCTACAAACTTTATTTCTATTATCTGGCTGGTGAACCTAAGGGAAAAGGTCTTAGGTATTGGGTTCGAAATAAATTGGGTGAACCCCCAGTTTTAGCGTCTGACATGAACGTTGAAAAGAACCGAAAAATTCTAGAAAATCACCTTCAGAACAAAGGCTATTTTCAGGCTACTGTGGCAGCAGATACAGTGCAGAAAATGAAGTTTACTACCGCAGTTTTTGATGCCGCAACTGGGCCGCAATACACGATCCGGAATGTGTATTACCCAATAGACAGCAGCGATATTTCTAAAAAGATTCAACAGATTTCAAAACATAGCAGACTCAAGCCTGGCAAGCCATACGACCTCGATGTAATAAAGGCGGAGCGGGATAGAATTGATAATCGATTGAAAAATCAGGGTTACTATTATTACAATCCAGATTACATTTTAAACAAGGTTGATTCTACAGTTGGAAAGCATCAGGTGGACATGTATCTGGGTATCAAAAAAGGCACACCGATTAACGATCTCCAGGTGTATCGCATCAACAATATTTGGGTGTATCCCAATTACACGCTTGCCAAAGATTCTATGCTTGGAGCAGCCCCGGCAATACCCTACCAAGACTATTATATCATTGACCCGGATCACAAGTTTCGGCTAAACACTTTTAAGAAAATGCTAGTCTTTCACAAGGGCGACAAATACAGTCGGCGCGAACACAATCAGTCGCTGAGTCGGCTGATGAACATGGGAACCTTCAAGTTTGTAAAGGCGCGTTTTGAGGAAGTGGATACTAACGGGAATTATCTTGACCCTTATTACTTCATGACACCTTTGCCACGCCAATCCTATAAAGCAGAAGTGACGGGCCTGACGAAATCCAACAATGCCACAGGCACGGAAGTGAGTATTGGCTGGACAAACCGCAACGCTTTTCGTGGTGCAGAACAGTTTAGCATCAATGCTTTTGGTGGATTAGAAACGCAGGTGTATGGCGGCCAATCCGACAATACAGCCCGTTTAGGGCTGGAAACCAATCTCTATTTCCCAAGGATTATAGGCCCATTTGGGTTCGCGTCAAAATCCGACTTCGTGCCGAAAACCAGATTCAATCTGCGTTATGAATATTATGACAGAACGGATCAATACACGCTCAATTCTTACACAGGGTCTTTTGGCTACGTCTGGAAAACGAACATCAAAATCGAGCACCAACTAAATATCCTCAACCTGAACTATGTGCATCCACAACGTATTGCCCCATCCTTTCAAGTAGCACTCGATACGGATATCACACTGCGCAGAAGCATTGAGCCGCAATTCATTTTGGGGCCGTCGTACAACTATAATTACAGTTCAAATAATCAACCCAACAATAAGAAAGACAACTTCTATTTCAATGCCAACGTGGACGTGCCAGGCAATCTTTTAGGTGTTTTTGCCGGAACGCAATTCAATAAAGAAAAGCGCGGTCAGGGCAAGTTTTTCAACACAATCTTCGCTCAATACGCCCGCGTGGAGCTTGATGGGCGGTACTATAGACGAGTTGGCGATATCAAGCACAAGAACAATATCCTGGCTTCTCGATTGCTACTTGGAGTGGGCGTTCCTTATGGTAATAGTGATGCCCTGCCCTTCATAAAATCCTTCTTTATTGGCGGTGTAAACGACCTGCGGGCTTTTAGAGCTCGGACACTTGGTCCCGGCACTTATTATGCTCCAAACGAAATAAAAGCATCCTATATCCCAGATCAGCCGGGGGACATGAAGCTCCTTGCCAGTAGCGAGCTTCGGGCGAAATTGGTGTCGATAATCAATGGCGCAGTTTTCGTAGATGCTGGTAATATTTGGACGCTAAAGGCAGACCCATCAAGACCTGGAAGTCAATTCTCCAGCGAATTCTTGAATCAAATTGCGGTAGGTGCGGGACTTGGTCTGCGCCTCGATTTATCATTCCTAATCGTTCGTGTGGATTTGGCAACTCCGATTAGAAAACCATTTTCCACCACCGAAAAGATGTTTGATT
>JBDTKK010000021.1:0-6964 GCA_039935335.1 Chitinophagaceae bacterium | reverse complement strand
CGGGTCGTAGAAGGCTGTCCAACCGCTATCTGGAATGCCGTCTTCCACATTTACATACGGAATCATTGGCCAGCCAGCAGCATCCATTTTTTTATAAAGGAGCGGGTCTAAAGTATTCCTGAAATACTCGCCCAGTGCGCCGCCCAGCTTGTCATACTGTGTGGAAAGCAAGGTCATTGTGTGCTGGTAGTCCGCACCGTCCGACACGTGATTGTCTATGAAAATTTCCGGGTCGTAGCGATGAAAAATTTGCCTGAAAATGCGAGCGTTTCGACTATCATTTTTAATAAAATCGCGGTTGAGGTCTAGGTTTTGGCTGTTGCCTCTGAAGCCATATTCCAAAGGGCCATCTTGGTTCACGCGGGTACTATTATTTCGATTGAGCGCACCGCCAATATTGTAAATGGGAATGACAACCAAACGGACATTTTTGGGAATAGAATAGAGTCCTTCGGCAAGGTCGCGGAGGAGCATCATACTCGCATCTATGCCATCGGGCTCGCCGGGATGAATACCATTATTGATGACAATGGTGATGCCGGAAGTGTCCCACTTTTTAGTAGCAGGATAGATGATGGTATGCAGCGGAAATCCTGCATCAGTTTGCCCAGAAGAATCCACACGAACGCGTCCTGTGGCGGTTTCTAGCTTTTTATAAAAATCAATGCACTCGTAATAAGTAGCTGTAGATTGGCCTTTGGAAAGCTCGAAAGGCGTTATTAAATGTTTTGCGTCTGCCATGGTAAAGAAGCCGAGAAATGCCAATGAAAAAAGGAAAGCTTTCATGGCTTTGAAAGTAGCGAATTAGAATGGTGCTCATTCTATATTAACCACTAAGGTGCTAAGGGCACTGGGAGGCACTAAGAGCAGCCGGGAATCTGGAAAACTAAAAGTCCTACAGCTCCGCATTCCGCCAGTGCGGGTATTCTGCGAGTTGCAGCATCGTTTCAGGATGATGGCTGGCCATTCTACGCAAGCGTTCAAGATGCCGCTCGTTGTGCAAGTCTGTGCCGCAAAAACTATAGAGTTCTTCCTTCATAAAGGCTTCTGCCAAATGCTGAACCCCTTTTCCATAATAGCCTGTGAGGGACAGAAGGTTTAAGGCAAACAACATTCCCCGCGATTTATGCTCCTTATACACACGTACATCTTCTTCGAAAAGATAGCGCTCTGGATGGGCTAATACAGGTTTGTAGCCCAAACTTTGAATTGCAAAAATGATGTCGCTAAAACTGCGAGGCCAACCGGCCATGCTCACTTCTACCAATACATATTTATCACCAAAAGTCAATAATCCATGCGGCAATATGGCACCTTGAAAAAGGCCGTCCAAGAAATATTCGGAGGCAATTCCTAAGCTCACACCAATTCTTTGGTCAGCAATAAAATGCTGGAGCTTCTCAAAATTCTCTGTGATTTTTTCGCGCGTATTGTTGTAGAAATCAAGGTGCGAATGCGGCGTAGTAATTAGCTTGCTATATCCCAAATCATTCAGCCCTCGAATCAACATCATGCTGGTGTCCAAGTCTGGCGAACCATCGTCTATTCCCGGCACCAAATGGCTGTGCATATCCGCTTTCAAAAAGGAAAAGTCCTTGGGAGCTTTACTTAAATCTGGAGCGGGTTCTTTTTTCTTGAAAAATGAAAACATGGGTTAGTATAAGATGCCAAGAACGGGTAAGGTAATGCAGGCTCACCAGCAAAGTTCGCGCCGCAATCGGCCTATGGCACTTCTACGACATTCAGGATTTCTTTCAGGATGTCTTCAGAGCTTATATTTTCCGCCTCTGCTTCGTAGGTAATGCCAATTCTGTGGCGCATCACGTCCGGACAAATCGCCCGAACATCTTCGGGAATCACGTAGCCACGGCGTTTGATGAAGGCATATGCTTTAGCAGCATGGGCGAGTGAAATGCTTGCCCGTGGCGAACCTCCATAAGAAATCAACCCTTTCAGTTTGGGCAATTTTGCCGCTTCAGGAAAACGAGTTGCAAAAACAATATCGAGAATGTACTGCTCAATCTTCTCGTCCATATACACCTGCCGCACCAATTTACGAGCATCAATGATTGTTTGCGGGGCAATAATAGGATTGATAGGAATAGCTCCTTCCGGATTTAAATTCTGACGAATAATTAATCGCTCATCCTCTTTTGAAGGATAAGTGATCACCACCTTCAGCATAAATCGATCCACTTGCGCTTCGGGCAACTCATAAGTTCCTTCCTGCTCTATCGGGTTTTGCGTAGCCAATACAAGGAAAGGTTCGTCGAGTTTGTATGTGGTATCGCCAATCGTCACTTGACGTTCCTGCATCGCTTCCAGCAAGGCACTTTGCACTTTTGCGGGTGCCCGGTTTATCTCATCCGCCAGCACAAAATTGGCGAAAATGGGACCCTTTCTCACCGAAAATTCGTGCGCCTGTGGATTGTACATCATCGTGCCAATCACATCGGCAGGAAGCAAATCGGGCGTAAACTGAATTCGGCTGAAACGCGCGTCGATAGCGGATGCCAGAGATTTGATAGCCAAGGTTTTTGCTAACCCGGGAACGCCTTCGAGAAGGACGTGACCGCCTGCCAATAAGCCGATGAGCAGCCGTTCAGTCATCAATTTCTGGCCTACCACCGCCTTGCTCAACTCCATCATCAGGAGGTCGATAAAAGCACTTTGGGTATGGATGCGCTCATTGAGGGCGCGGATATCGGGAGCAGAAGTTGCAGCAGTCATTTCCATAAAGTCAAAAGTAGTATGGGCATCAGCATTGTGCATTGCGGATGTGGGATGTTTAACTTTTTTTAGCGGCAGAGTAGCAAATTTCTTCGCTTTACTTTTACAATTAGAAACCCATGAATACACAAACTTTAACTGGCTGGCCCGCTGTAGAAGCCTTGATGGCAGAGCGTTTCGGTAAGATACCCGATATGGAAGCCATCCTTTTCCTGATAGGGATGAACGAATACGGACAAAATCCCAAGCGCGATAAATTCACCAAAGAGCAAAAGCAGGATTTGATGCACGTTGCAGTATGCACTTTACTTAGCCAACTTGATTACTACAAATTCATTGGCCGCGATGAAGAGGGTTGGCCTCATTTTGAGGCATTAATGCCGACTCCTGAAATGCCAATGCTCGATCAGGAAAATATCCTCAAAGCCTGTATCGTCCATTACTTTGGGGTAGGAGGGTAACACAATTTCACGCGACGGACGCAGAGGTCACGTAAAGGTGCCTGCGTTCTGCTGGGTCGACAAGTGGTTTCGTTTGGAAGCTCAAGACTTGTTTTTAGCATCTTATATAGCGGCAACTTTTAAGAAAGACTAAAGTCTATCTACTATTTACTAACTACTATCTACCATTTTCCCTCCCCCTATACCTTTGCGCCCTTATGGAAAATGAACAGCTTCTTCAGCTTGCCAAGGATTATGGCACCCCATTGTATGTCTATGATGCGGACGTTATTTCGAAACAATACCAAAAGCTAGAAGCCGCGTTCACCAAGCATCCTACCCGTTTCTTCTACGCCTGTAAGGCGTTGTCCAATCTGCATATTCTTCGCTACCTGCGCTCTCTAGGTGCAGGTCTTGATTGTGTCAGCATCAATGAAGTAAAACTCGGTATTCACGCAGGGTTTGAGCCTAAGCAAATCCTCTATACGCCCAACTGTGTGGCCTTTTCAGAGATTCTCGAAGCCAAGGAATTGGGAGTGCATATCAATATTGACAACATCAGCATCTTGGAGCAATTCGGCAACCATTTTGGCGGTAGCTATCCCATTTGTATTCGCATCAATCCACACATCGAAGCAGGAGGTAATTATAAAATTTCCACCGGGCATATCGATTCCAAATTCGGTATTTCTATCCACCAATTGCGGCACATGGAGCGCATTGTAACGCGCACTGGGCTTCACGTTCAGGGCCTTCACATGCACACCGGTAGCGAGATTAAAGATGTGGACGTGTTTATCCGTGGCTTGCAGGTATTGCTCGATATCGCGGTAGATTTTCCACAGTTGGATTTCGTGGATCTAGGTAGTGGTTTTAAAGTTCCATATCAAGAAGGTGATAGCGCAACAGACGTGGCACAACTAGGCATTGAAGTAGCCGCAGCATTTGATAAATTCAGCGAGGAATATACCCGTCCCCTAGAAGTATGGTTTGAACCCGGCAAGTATTTGGTGAGTGATTCAGGTACTTTTTTGGTGAGCGTGAATGTGGTGAAACAAACCACAGCAACCGTTTTTGCCGGCGTGGATTCCGGTTTCAATCACCTTATCCGCCCCATGTTTTATGATGCCTACCACCACATCACCAACATTAGCAATCCCAATGGTGCGGAGCGTATTTATACCGTGGTCGGTAATATTTGTGAGACGGACACATTCGCCTGGGATCGTGTGTTGCACGAGGTCCGCGAAGGCGATGTACTGGCCTTCCACAATGCCGGTGCTTACGGTTTTGAAATGAGTAGTCACTTTAATTCCCGCCTGCGCCCAGCCGAAGTGATGATAGAAAATGGCAAGGCAAAATTGATACGGCGTAGAGAGACATTTGAGGATTTGCTGGCGATGCAGGAGGATTGATTTTTATTCCGCAGTCGCACTCGCAATGCTCACCTTCACCTGCTGTGGATTCCCATCCGGCTTGTAAGAGAAATTGGCCTTTCCTCCAGGTGGAATGGCCTCTGAAACCGTGTATTCTGTGTTCGTCTCATCGCCATCCTTGGTGCAAGAAATGCGTAGCGTGACGCTCGAATAACCAAGATTTTTGCCGGTATTAATCACCTCACCTTCTACAATTTTCTTTCCCAATAAATTCTTCCTCACCTCAAAATTTACCTTTAGGAAATCCGTCGGATGCGCCTGTTCTGTCTCTTTGGTAGCGATTGTCGTTTTGGCCGGCGGTGCGCCACAACTCCAAAGACAAATGGCCATTAGGCAACTGACGAGTAGTGTTTTCATAGCATGATTGATGATGCCGAAAATACCGAATTTACTTCGCGCAGAAGTGGGATTCATGAGTAACGCTTCTGGAAACCCTTCCGAATAATTTGGGCGTGCCCAGCCTTCGTCCGCTCCGCTCCCGAAAGGCTGGTCGGGCTTTCCCAGCTTTGCTGGTCTCCGCTCTGCCGAGACAATCCTTTTTCTGGTAACTATACCATCTTACACCTAATGACTGATTTTTACCGCGTAAAATTCTTTCGCGGATTGCGATAAGGAACTATTACCTCTTTTGGTTTTTGCGCCCTGTAATTGGCTGCTGTGGTGGAATGCGTTGAAATCTGCACAATGTCAAAGGCTGTCATTGAGGATTTGAATTGAGCCTCGCACTTGGCAAGGGTTTCAAGAAAATACGTGTCTAAATCGATGTTGGGTACTTCGCGAAATTCGCAGATGTGCTTACCGTCAAACAGGTTTATGGTAATTCTAAAAAGCGGCATCACGCAAATTAGCAAACAACCCAATAATACCAAAGAATTGGTACTAATAATGCATGTTAATGATGGGTTAGTTCGGCAAGGCTATCAGATACCGAGTAAGTTCAGAAAACACAAAAAGTTTTTATTCTTCCTCGTCCTCAAACGGAATCTGTTTCTGGATGTTTGGAGAAATATACTCCTCTAAATCGCCTTTGAAAAATTGCGTTGGGATTGTCAATAATGAAGTTGATTTCCCGCAATTTGCAGTGAGGGTAGCGATAAATGCCCTCATGTATGGGAAGATTATAGCTGGAGCGTTAGCATTTACAAATCCTCCCCTTATTTCACTATCAATTTCTTCACCTCTGACAACAAAATTCCCTACGCCTTGTACCGATAGATTAAACGACTCCTCGAAGCTAATTTCTACATTCATTAAGATGCTGAAATTAGCTTCGGAATTTTCAGGGTAAAATACTTTTGCCGTAACTGACATTTCTGTTTCGGCATCATCATTTAGTGGGGCTATTGATTTAAAATCTACCCTTAAAATATCAAACCCTAAAAACCCTAGTCGGGGTTGTTTTTTAACTTCCATTATGCTGCAAGGCAGTAAGTATCTTCAACTGGAGTGTAATCAGATAGTGGCTTGTTGAAGGCATCTAACCTTAAATCTCGTCGCGATACTAAAGTCGTTACCATCTTCCCGATTGAAATATTGTCTATTTCACCAGCACCAAATCTCTTCACCAGATACGCTTTTTCATCGTATTGGTTGAACCATTCAAGTAGAGATTCAGTTGTTTCGCTTTCGAATAGTTCATTGATTTTTTTCTGCAATTTTTTTAAATCCACCATAGTTTTTCGTTTTAGACGCATTGCCCCTCAAAATCGAGCGCGAAGTTAGAAACTATTTTCAAATCAAAAACAGCCAATTGGATTCTCTTTTTATATTGAAAATTATTTACTAGATAATTGTCTGGGTTACCAGATATGTCTTGAAAAAGTATGCCACTAACATCAGACCAAATTCCTTTTTCGTAAAAATATTCATTTATTGATTTAAGTGAAACTACCTTCCCTGATTTCTTAAGTTTAGTTGCTACAAATTCAATTTGCTTTACCCAGAACAAGTACTGCTCTTCATTAAAAACTGTGTCAAGCAAATCTTCCGTATCTATTGAGGCTGAATATATTTCAAAGTATCCCGTTTCTCTTTTGCTATTATTACCCCAAAAATGTGCATCTCGTTCATCGTACCAGAAATAATAAGCGCAACCTAACCAAGCGTTCGCCCTGCCACAGGGTTTAGGCTCAGATAAACGGCGCAATCTCCGTTCTTGAGTATGGTACATTTTCTTCTCCAAAGTATCGCCAGCAATTTTACTCTTCATTTTCCAAAAAGCCAAAAATAAGTGTAAGTAAATAAAATTAGGAGAAGTTACACCCAAAGGTTACCTTTGTGAAACAATCGGATTAATCATGAATTTCACAGGCAAAACTTTACAGCAATTCAATGACTATTTTAAGGACGAAATATCAT